>JBEEGB010000199.1:0-8898 GCA_041166585.1 Acidimicrobiaceae bacterium | reverse complement strand
GGACGCCGCAGCCGAGCTCGCCGCGCTCGCGCACCACGACCGCCTCACCAAGCCACGAGGAGCGCTCGGCCGCGTCGAGGCGCTCGGAGCCCACCTCGCCGCCATCGCCGGCGAAGACCCTCCGCCCGTCCCCACCCCAGCTGCCATCGCGGTGTTCGCGGGCGATCACGGCGTCGTCGCGCGTGGGGTCACGCCGTGGCCTCAAGAGGTGACCGCCCAGATGGTCGCCAACTTCGTGGCCGGCGGCGCAGCCATCAACGTGCTCGCCCGCCAAGCCGGCGCCAGCGTCACCGTCGTCGATGTCGGTGTGGCAACCGACCTCGACGTCATGGGCCTCACCAACGCACCGGGCCTCCAGCACCGCAACGTCCGCCGAGGCACCGCCGACCTGACCGCGGGACCGGCGATGACGCGACAGGAAGCCGAGGCGGCCCTCGACGTCGGCGCCACGGTCGCAGCCGAGCTGATCGCGGCGGGCGCCCGTGTGCTCGTGACCGGGGAGATGGGCATCGGCAACACGACGCCATCCGCGGCGCTGATCGCCGCGATCACGGGCGGCTCGCCGGCGGAGGTCACCGGGAGGGGCACCGGCATCGACGACGCGACGCTCGCCCGCAAGATCACCGCGATCGAAGCCGCGCTCGGGCGGCTCGGGTCAGACGCGGCTGCCGACCCGGTCAACCTTCTGGCCGAGGTCGGTGGTCTGGAGATCGCCGCGCTCACCGGGTTCATCGTCGGAGGGGCGAGCCAACGCGTCCCCGTGATCGTCGACGGCGTCATCGCGCTCGCCGCGCTGCTCGTGGCCAGCGAGCTCTGCCCGAACGCAGCTCGCTACGCGATCGCCGGCCACCGCTCGACCGAGCCGGGCGCGACCGCCGCGCTCTCCCACCTGGGCCTCGAGCCGCTGCTCGACCTCGGCCTCCGTCTCGGCGAAGGCTCCGGCGCCTGCCTCGCGCTCCCGATCGTCGAAGCCGCGGCCCGCATCCTCAACGAGATGGCCACCTTCGACTCCGCCGGCGTCTCCGAAAAATCCTGACCCACGAGCGAATGTTGGATGCGAACGTTGCGAAAAGCGCAACGTTCGCTCCGAAGTTCGGTCAGGTGGTGAGCTGCTCGGACAGCCGCCACAGCGCAGCGGCGCGGTCGGGGTCCTGGGCGTAGGCCATGACGCCGTTCGGCGTGACAGCGTCAGTGATGATGTCGGCGACGCCGCAGTCCTCGAGGTAGCGACCGCCCTGCTCCAGCAGCCCCTCATCCGTCGCGGCCCACACGCTCGTCGCAGCGCCCTCCGGGACCGATTTGAACTCGGGCGCCGGAAGGCCGCGGCGCGCCACCTGCATCGCTTCCATCGTCTCCGCGGTGAGGTGCCGGCCGAGGTCGGTCAGGATCCCGCCGGGGTGGACCGACCACGCGTGCAGGCCAGCGGCGCCGTGACGGCGGTCGAGCTCGTTGGCGAAGAGCGCGTTGGCGGTCTTCGACCGGCCGTAGCCCACCCAAGGGTCGTACGGCGTGCGCTCGAACGACGGGTCCTCGAGGTCGACGTCGCTCATCTTGTGGCCGGCCGAGGTGAGCACGACGACGCGGCTCGGCGCCCCCGCGAGCAGCGCGGGGAGCAGCAGCGTCGTGAGGAGGAAGTGGCCGAGGTGGTTCGTCCCGAACTGGGTCTCGAAGCCATCGGCCGTCGTGCCCTGCGGGCAGGCCATCACCCCGGCGTTGTCGATGAGCACCTGCAGCCGGTCGTGCTCGGCGAGGAACGACGACGCGAAGGCGCGGATGCTCGCGAACGACGCAAGGTCGAGCTCACGGAGCTCGATGTCCGCGTCGGGCACACCGGCCCGGATGCGCTCGACGGCCGCGTCGCCGCGCCCGAGGTCGCGCACCGCCATCGTCACGCGGGCGCCGCGTGACGCGAGCGCCCTCGTCGTCTCCTCGCCCAAGCCCACTGACGCGCCGGTGACGAGCACCGCTGTACCGGTCAGATCGACGCCGTCGAGCACCTCATCGGTGGTGGTGTGGAAGCCAAAGGACATCCGCCGAACCTACTGCTGGGCCATCGCCACCCGTTCCTCCGCCACCTGGTCACGATGCGGAGGACCGATGCCGTCGATCACCACCCGGTGCAAGACGCTGTGGTCGATGGCGAACGGCGCGTCGTACGCGGGCGTGACCGCGGCGCCCCGTTGGTACCCGACGGTGAACCCTTCGACGCCGTAGCTGATCGGCGTCGTGCGTGGGAGGTTCCCCTCGCCAACGGGAACGTCGTCGTAGTAGAGCGCGATGTCGCCCTTGAACCGTCCAGTCGGGGTGAACACGGCGCGGGCATTCACCGGTCCGGGCGGCAACGGAACGGTCGCAGACACGGTCGTCAGCTCCGCGCCGAGCAGGTTGTGCACGAAGTGGATGCGGTTGTCCTTGGCGTAGAACGCGTAGCCACCCGCGGGTCCTCCATGGCACACGATCACGCCCTGCACGCCGCCGTCGGCCGGCACCTCGAGCTCGGCAACGATGTGGAAGCCGCGGTTGCGCAGGTTCGGCGCGACGGTCTCGGGCAGGCTCCCGATGCCGGGGTGGTACACGTAGCGGTCATGCCGGTAGCGCCGATCGCCGTGGCGGCCGGGCTGGTTGTTGAGCGGCAGCACGTTGAAGCGCTCAGCGTCCTCCCACCACCGAGCCACCATCTCCCGCAGCTTCTCGGGACGCTCGGTCGCGAGGTCGATCGTCTCGGAGAGATCCTCGGCCACGTGGTACAGCTCCCATTGGTCGAGGTCGAAGGATGCGAACGGGTCGCGCCCGTCGCCGTAGTTGACGCTCGGCAACGGGTGGAACGCCACCGCCTTCCAGCCGTCGTGGTAGAGCGCCCGCGACCCGAACATCTCGTAGTACTGCGTGATGTGCGCGGACGGCGCGTCGGCATCGGCCAACGTCGGCGCGAAGCTCACGCCCTCGACGGGCGACTGCGCGACGCCGTTGATCTCGCTGGGACCGATGATGCCGATGACCTCGAGCAGGGTCGGGAGCACGTCGATGGCGTGGACGTACTGGTGGCGTGTCTCGCCCGGTGAGCCGAGCCGCGCCGGCCAGCTCACGATGAGCGGGTCGGTGACGCCACCCTCGTGGGTCTCGCGCTTCCACCGCTTGAGCGGAGTGTTCCCCGCCCACGCCCAACCCCAGGGGTAGTGGTTGTAGGCCCGCGGCGTGCCGAGGTCATCGATGCGCCTCAGGTTCTCCTCCAGGCTCTCGGGCATGAAGTTGAAGAAGTACATCTCGTTGAACGAGCCCTGCGGGCCGCCCTCTGCGCTCGAGCCGTTGTCGCTCATGATGAGCACGATCGTGTTGTCGAGCTCGCCGAGCGAGTCGATGAAGTCCACGACGCGACCGACGCAGTGGTCGGTGTGCTCGAGGAAGCCGGCGTAGACCTCCATCATCCGCGCGTACAGGCGCCGCTCGTCGTCGGACAACGTGTCCCACGCCGCGATCCACGCGGGCCGTTCGCTGAGGTTGGTGCCGGCCGGCAACAGACCGGACCCGAGCTGCCGGGCGAACACCTCGTCGCGCCAGCGGTCCCATCCGTGGTCGAACGCGCCGCGGTAGCGGTCGATGAACTCCTTCGGCGCCTGGTGCGGGGCGTGACACGCACCGGGCGCGAAGTACAGGAAGAACGGCTTGGCCGGCGATGTGGCGCGCAGGTCCTTGATGAACAGCGTCGCCTTGTCCGCCAAGTCGTCCGTGAGGTGGTAGCCGTCCTCAGGGGTCGCCGGCGGGGCGATCTGGTGGTTGTCGTACACGAGGTCGGGGTGGAACTGGTCGGTCTCGCCCGCCAGGAAGCCGTAGAACCGCTCGAAGCCACGTCCGAGCGGCCAGCGATCGCGTGGGCTCCCCATCGTCATCTCGGTGCCGGGCGTCAGGTGCCACTTGCCCACCGCGAACGTGGCGTACCCGTTGCGCACCAGCACTTCCGAGAGGAAGCCGTTGGCCTTGGAGATCGTCGCGTTGTAGCCCGGAAAGCCGGCCGCGAACTCCACGATGCGGGCCATGCCGTTGCTGTGGTGGTTCCTCCCTGTCAGCAGGCAGGCGCGCGTCGGCGAGCAGAGCGACGTCGTGTGGAAGCTGCTGTAGCGCAGCCCGTTCGCCGCGAGGCGATCGAACGTCGGCGTCGCGATGTCGGACCCGTAGCAGCCGAACTGCGCGTACCCGACGTCGTCGAGCAGGACCATGACGACGTTCGGCGCGCCGTCGGGACCAGAGGGCAGCTCGGGCCACCACGGCGTCGACTCCTCGAGCGTGCGCCCCACCACCCCACCGAACTCTTCGACCGTCATGGCTTCACTCCCTCACGAGTCCGTCTCGCAGTCTTAGCCCGATGGCGATCCCCCTGCCGTTTGTGCGGTGCTGGCTTCGGAAAAACCGAAGTCAGCACCGCCAGAACGGGTTGGGGGGGCGTCACTGGCCGGTGGTGGAGAAGTGCTGGTAGTCCTTGAAGCTGGCGCCCCAGCCCCACCCGACGGCGCGGAACGCGTTCACGATGGCGCTGCCCGGCACCGCCATGCCCGGTCGGACGTCGCTGCGGTCCGTGTACTCGGCGCCGGCCGCCGGGGTCACCCGATCACCCTGGACGTAGGGGTTCTCGATGGGGTTGATGTCGATGGCGTGCCCGTAGGCGTGCAGCGACCAGCTCGCGGTGCCGCTGTCGTTCACCGCGTTGCGACAGGAGTACCCCGTCGAGTTGTCGTCCGGCGTCTCGAAGTCGTCGTACTCGGCCTGGGTGAAGATCGGCTTCAGCTTGCGGATCGGGAACGCCGCGGCGTGAAGCCGGCGGAACACCTCCACCACGTCGTCCGCGACATCCGCGTTCACGACCACCCGGCCCGTGTGCTCACCACCGTCGAAGCCGACGAAGGTGACCGTGAGCATCCGCAGCTCGCTCGGATCGACCGGGCAGCCCTCGTGCCACGACGCTCCGAGGTCCGCCGCCGTGACGGTTGCGACGCTCGCCTCGTAGGGAGCCGCGGGCGGCTCCGGGCTTGCCGCGGGCTCTGCCGCCGGCGGCGATGTGGCGGGCGGGCCCGTCGTCGACGTGCTCGATGTCGTCGTGGCGATCGTCGTCGTGGCGATCGTCGTCGTGGTCGTCGTGGTCGACGTCGACGTGGTGGTCGATGACGAGGACGACGGGGCAGGAGCCGTGCTCACCTTCCCAGATCCGCACCCGGCGACGAACATGGCCACCGCGACACCCATGGCGATACGCCGCATCACGCCCTCCACCCTGACACGATCGCAGGAGCGTCGGCGCGGGAGGAAGGCCGTCGCGGTTGACGGGGCACGACCGTGCTGGCAGCGTCAGCGCCGATGCCGCGCCTCACCGCCATGGACGAGCACCTCATCCACCAGCTGCCCGAGCCGTTCCCGAACGTGGTCACGCACCACCCTCATTGGCGGGAGAGCTACTTCTTCATCGCCCACCGGCCCGACGCGCTGGAGGACGTCGTCATCCTCACCGTGGCGACCTACCCGCAGCGCCAGGTGATGGACTCGCTGCAGATGGGCCGCGTGGGCGGCGAACGGCTCATCGGCCACCACGAACGGCCCTTCGACGGCGACCCTCACACCGCCGATGTCGGAGCCGCACGCGTCGAGGTCGTGCGTCCCTACGAGGAGCTGCACCTCTGGGCCGACCCCGATCGCTGCACCATCGGCATGGACCTCACCTTCCGGGCCCGCACCAAGCCCTACGGCCTGCGGCGGGGCACCATGCGAGCCGGTCACGAGCTGATCTGGGACCAGAGCCACCTGTTCCAGTCCGGCACCTACGACGGGACCTACACGGTGGCCGGCACCACGTACGAGGTGGACCAGTGGTGGGGCCAGCGCGATCACTCGTGGGGCATCCGAGACCACAGCCGCTGCCCGCTGTGGCTCTGGTTCCAGGTGCAGCTGCCCGACGGCTTCCTCGGCGTGTGGCACTGGGAGCTCGCCAACGGCGCCCACATCTACACCGACGGCTGCTGGGCCGGCGTCGACGGCAGCGACCCGGTGCCGCTCATCGGCTTCGAGCACGATCTCGACTGGATCGACGACGGCGGCGCGTCGACGAGCTACGGGCAGCACGGCGAGACGGTCGCCGGCGTGCGCGGCAGCGCCACGTTCACGCTCGAAGGCGGCCGCCGCATCACCGTCGACGCCGACGGCAACTTCGACCGCCCCTACGAGCCCTTCCAGCGAGGTGGGCTCAACCAGGTGCGGGTCCGTACCGACGACGGGCGCGAAGGCACCGCCATCTTCGAGGTCACGGGCTCTCACCACCACCGCTACTTCCCCGACACCGAGGTCACCGGCGAGCTGCCGTCATGACGGTCGACACACCGCTCTCGATCGCCGACACGCCCGGCGCGCTGACTCCGGCATGGCTCACCCGCGCCCTCACGTCATCCGGTCTCCTCGACGGCGCGCAGGTGACCGACGTCCAGCTCGCCCCGGTGGGCACCGGCCAGATGTGCGACAGCGTCCGGCTGCGGCTCACCTACAGCCGGCCGTCACCGGCCCCGGAGACGATGATCGCCAAGCTCCCCGCCGCCGATCCGACGAGCCGGGCAACCGCGCTCTCGCTCCGGAGCTACGAGACCGAGGTCCGCTTCTACCAGCAGCTGGCGCCGACCTTGCCGATCCGCACGCCGAAGGTGTTCCACGCGGACATCGACGTCGCCACCGCGAGCTTCGTGCTCCTCCTCGAGGACCTCGCGCCGGCCCGCCAAGGTGACCAGCTGGCCGGGTGCTCGCCGGAGGAGGCCATCGTCGCGGTCGATGAGCTCGTGAAGCTGCACGCTCCCCGCTGGGGCGACCAGGCGCTCGACGACCTCGAGTGGCTGCACCGCGATCCGGAGATGGGGCGCGCCTTCCTGCTGATGATGCTCCCGGTGTTCTGGTCCGGCTTCCTCGAGCGCTATGCCGATCGGTTGGGACCCGACGTGCACGAGGCCGGCGATGCTCTCTTCGCGGGGCTCGAGCGGCACCTGGTCCCCGACGTGCAGCCGTTGACCGTCGTGCACGGGGACTACCGGCTCGACAACCTCCTCTTCGGTGGAGCCGACGGTGGCGCACCGATCGCCGTCGTCGACTGGCAGACGAGCGCGCACGGACCTGCCCTGTCAGACGTCGCGTACTTCATCGGCGCCGGACTCCTGGTCGACGACCGCCGCGAGCACGAGCGCGATCTCGTGCGCCGCTACCACGACGGCCTCCTCGCCGTGGGTGTGCGCGACTACGACTGGCACCAGTGCTGGATCGATCACCGGCGCGGCACCTGGGCCGGGCTGATCATGGCGGTGGCGGCGTCGATGCTCGTGGAGCGCACCGATCGGGGCGACGAGATGTTCCTCGTCATGGCCCACCGTCACGCGCGCCACGCGCTCGACCTCGACGCTCCGGCGTTGCTGACCGGCTGAAACGCCGGTTGGAGGGCGCGCCCGATGAGTTCTCGGGGGCCGGACCGTCAGAGGGGGGTGACGCAAGCGACGGCCCTACGATGTCCGACCGTGGCCACCCGATCCGACACCGGCAAGACCCGCCCGCGACCGGGCGCGATCGAGCTCGAGCTCGAGACCCACCGCCGAGAGCTCACCGGCTACTGCTACCGCATGTTGGGCTCGGGCTTCGAGGCCGAGGACGCCGTCCAGGAGACGATGGTGCGTGCTTGGCGAGCCATCGACAGCTTCGAAGGCCGCTCGAGCCTGCGGTCGTGGCTCTACCGCATCGCCACGAACGTCTGCCTCGACATGGTGCGAGGACCGCAGCGCCGCGCCCGGCCGATGGACATGAGCCCATCGTCGACGGCGGACTCCGCGCTGGGGCCGCTGCTGCCGGAGAACACCTGGATCCAGCCCGTTCCGGACGGCTGGGTGTTGCCCGAAGGCGACCCGGCCGACGTGGCCGCGTCGAGGGAGACGATCCGCCTCGCATTCGTCGCCGCGCTGCAGCACCTACCACCACGACAGCGGGCCGTGCTCATCCTCCGCGAGGTGCTCAAGTGGCAGGCCAGCGAGGTGGCCGAGCTGCTCGACACGACCGTCGTCTCGGTCAACAGCGCGCTCCAGCGTGCCCGCGCCACCCTCAGCGCCGCCGACATCGACGCCACCAGCCCCTCCGCCGTCGACGCTGACCAGCAAGCGCTCCTGGCCCGCTACGTCGATGCGTTCGAGCGCTACGACATCGAGTCGCTGGTCGCGCTCCTCCACGAGGACGCCACCTTCTCGATGCCGCCGTTCGAGCTCTGGCTCCAGGGAACGGTGGAGATCGGCAAGTGGTACCTGGGGCAGGGCATCGGGTGCCGCGACGGTCGGCTCCTCGCCACGTCCGCAAACGGGTGCGCCGCGTTCGGCGCGTACAAGCAGGCCGAACCGGGCGTCCTCCTGCCTTTCAGCCTCCAGGTCATCGAGGTCTCAGGCGACCGGATCTCCGGGCTCCACCACTTCCTGTACCCCGACCTGTTTCCCGTCTTCGGTCTCCCCACGCGCCTCGAGCGGTAGCACCCTCGCCAGCCCGGCGAGGTCGAGCAGGTCGCACAGCTCGGTCGTCGCGTCGCACAGCTCGATCGACCACCCGACTCGGCGCGCCGCGAGCTGCAGGCGGGCGAGCGCGTCCACGACCGCGAGATCCGGTGGCATGGCGCCCTCCAACCTCACCACGATCGTCCTCGATCCGTCGCTCGCGGTCATCGCTGCACAAGACGGAACCAGCGAGCGGAACTCACCGCCTGTCTCGCGATGAGTCGGGCCCGGGTACGCCGTCTCAACACGTGCGGCAAGTGATCGCTTGCGCGCGACCGAGTGCGATGAGGAGCAGACGATGAGCCTCCCGAAGGTCACCTCACGACAGGAGTGGCTGGCCGCTCGCAAGGAGCTGCTG
>JBEEGB010000198.1:0-3539 GCA_041166585.1 Acidimicrobiaceae bacterium | reverse complement strand
AACGAAATGTCACACATCCCAGGCGGTGCCGCCGGCGCGGCCGCCGAGCTCGGGGCACTCAGGGGCGAAGGCGCCCCACGAGCATTCCCAACCCGGCACCACCCAGTCGTGCACCATCCAGATGTCGGCGAGCTCGCGCTTCTGCCCGCCCCGCGCCGCGCACTCCTCCGGCGTGAGCGACTCGGCGCCGATGACCCCAGCCTTTCCGAAGCAGAGGCCGCCGTTGGCGTTGTGCTGGTGCCAGCGGTCGTTCGGACCGGCGAAGCCCTCCGGCGCGCCGCCGGGGTGCAGCACGAGGTAGCTGAGCCCGACGATGCGGGCGTTGCCGTCCGAGCCGTCGTAGAGAAGCTCAGACGGAGCGGCAGGATCGAACTTCCCGACGAGCCCGATGTTCGTGTAGTGGGCGCCGATGCACGGCACGTACACCGTGGAGCGCTGGTACCCCGCGGCCATGGCGTCAGCGGCCGTCGGGTACTTGTCGACGACGGTGCGCGCCGCAGCCTGCTGCAGCTGCAGTGCCATCGTGGTGGGCTGGTCCATCGCTTCCTGCACTGCGGGGCCGCGATGCGAGTGCCCTTGTGCATCGGTGACGGTCCCCTCCGACGCGGGCGGGCCGGTCTTCTCGCAAGGCGAGGTGCCGAGGGCGACGGCTGCGGCCGCCGAGTGGTCGTGGCCGTCAGCGGCGGCACCGTGGTCGTGGGCCTCGGCGTAGCGCGGCGTGAGGGAGAGCGTCGTGAGACCGGCGACGGCCACGGCGACGAAGGCGACACCTTTGAAGCCGAGGCGGCTCCATCTCGCCGTCGGCCACCAGAGCAACGCCGCGCATCCCAGCACGAGGAACAGCTCGAGCTCCGTCGACAACGCGTCGGGGAACCCGACGTCTTCGGTCGTGCCTGCCCCGGGGAAGAAGGGCACGCCGACCGTGCGGGACATGACCCACACAGCGATCACCACGATGTTGAACAGGCCGGCGACGTACACCCACCGGGATGGGCGGGCGAGAAGGAAGTACGCGAGCCCGACCTGCAACCAGGCCAGCACCGCGAAGAACAGACCGTGGCTCCAGGACTCGCTGAAGTGGCCGGGCGCGAACGCAGCATGGATCACGGCCGCGCCGAGCGACAGCACGGCGAGCGCCGCGGCCGCGGGAGGCGTGGACGAGCGCGCCGGCCGCGCGCGCCCCGTCGGCTCGCGCGTCCACGCGTCATCCGGCCCCATCCCGGGCTCGCGTGTCAACAGATCCATGGCCTGCCCTCCCCTGCTGGCCCAGCGTCGCGAGCGTAACGAACGTGACAGCACAGAGTGAGGCTGTGCCGTCAGAACGGGGTTCTGTCTGTCGGAAAGTGCCCACCTCGGCGATACCAGACACCCACCAACGCGCCGACGAGGACGCCGACCAGCACGCCCGCGGGAAGTCCGACCCGGAACAGCGCGTCGCGGATCAACGGTCGGTCGAGGCCGTTCGGGTCGGACTGCGCGAGCGCGTACGCGGGGATGGCGACGATCGCGTACGCGACACCGATCGTCGCCAGCCCGACGCCCAAGCCGATCGCCAGCCCGACGAGCACCGACCTGCGCAGGGGCGCGGGCGGCGCGTCCGTCGCGGTCGTGTCAGGCGTGTCCATGGATGGGCCCGATGGTAGGTGCGCGAGCGCCCCGGGTACCCTCCGCGACCGTGTCCCGGCGGCTGCTCCTCCCCGCGTTGCTGGTGGTGATCACCCTCGCCGCGTGCGGGAGCAGCGGCCCGGATCGCGCCGGGCAGGGTCGCGCCATCGCCGAGGGCGCGGGTCTGCCAAAGGACGTCGCCGACTTCTTTGCGGCCGCCGCGGCGCCGGCCGCTTCCGCGTTCCGCGTCGCGTACGACAGCAACGACCAGCAGGGCAAGCCCTCGCAGCTGACGCTCACCCAGAAGCCCCCGCAGCGGCGCGTCGACGTGTTCCACCCCGACGGGTCGATCGACTCGACCATCGCCACCGGCGGGCGCAGCTACCAGTGCACGATGACCGGCTCGACGTGGGAGTGCGGCGCGCTCGGCACCGACCCGGCCCCGCAGCTCGCCGGCGGCGTGTTCGACCCGGACGCGGTGCGCAAGGCCACCGAAGCCTTCCGGCAGCGCGCCGCCGACTACGACTTCCGCGTCGAGACGCGGACGGTGGCGGGAGCACAAGCTCGCTGCCTCGTCACCACCCGCAAGCCCGGAGCCGCGTCCGACGCGAGCCAGGGCGCGACGGCGACGCTGTGCCTGTCCGCTGAGGGCGCGCAGCTGCTGGCCGAGACGCCGACCGGCCGGTTCGAGGCGAAGGAGTACACCACCACCATCCCCACCGACGCCTTCGACCTCCCTGCGCCGGCCAGCTGAGCCTGGCAGCATCTGGACATGACCAAGGAAGGCCTGACCGCGTTCCAGGCGGTCAACGTGTACTTCGAGGAGGCCGCGCGGCTCATCGACCTCGACGAGGAGATGTACTCGATCCTCACCTCGACGTACCGGGAGATCTCCGTGCAGATCCCGGTGCGCCTCGACAACGGCGACCTCATCGTGGCGAGGGGCTACCGCGTCCAGCACAACGGCGCGCGCGGCCCGTACAAGGGCGGCATCCGCTACCACCCGTCCGCAGACCTCGAGGAGGTGCGGGCGCTCGCGTCGTTGATGACGTGGAAGACGGCGCTGCTCGACGTCCCCTTCGGTGGCGCGAAGGGCGGCATCGAGATCGACCCGACGGGCATGAGCCCGGGCGAGCTGCAGCGGATGACGCGGCGCTTCACGAACGGCATCGCCCACGTGATCGGCGTCTACCGCGACATCCCCGCGCCGGACATGAACACCAACGCGCAGACGATGGCGTGGATGATGGACGCGTTCTCGGCCAGCCACGGCTACAGCCCTGCCATCGTCACCGGCAAGCCGCTCGACCTGGGCGGCCAGCCCGGACGCGAGCAGGCCACCGGACGCGGCGTGATCTACACGCTCGAGGCGTACGCCAAGACGAAGGGGTTCGTGATGCGCGACCTCCGCATCGCCATCCAGGGCTTCGGCAACGTGGGTTCGTGGGCCGCCGCCGAGGCCGCCGATCGCGGGGCGCGCATCGTCGCGGTGTCCGACCGCTTCGGCGGCATCCACGATCCGGGCGGGCTCGACGTCAGCGCGCTCGTGCAGCTCAGCAAGGCCGGCGGCTCGGTCACCGACTTCCCGGGCGCCGAGGCGATGAGCAACGAGGAGCTCCTCGTGTGCGCCTGCGACGTCCTCATCCCGGCCGCGCTCGGCGAGGTGATCGACACCGACAACGCCGACGCCATCCAGGCCCGAGCCGTCATCGAGGCCGCCAACTACCCGGTCACCCCCGGCGCCGACAAGATCCTCCACGACCGCGGCATCGACGTCGTGCCCGACATCCTCGCCAACGCCGGCGGTGTCACCGGCTCGTACTTCGAGTGGACCCGCAACATCCAACAGATGCCGTGGACCGAGGAGAAGTTCAACGAGGTCCTCGCCGCGTACATGCACCGCGCCTACGTGGCCGTGGACGCGTTCACCGCAG
>JBEEGB010000197.1:0-20086 GCA_041166585.1 Acidimicrobiaceae bacterium | reverse complement strand
CGGCGGCGTGAACATCTACCCGCAGGAGGCGGAGAACGTGCTCGCCCTGCACCCGAAGGTGGCCGACGTCGCGGTGTTCGGCGTTCCCAACGACGACTTCGGTGAGGAGGTCAAGGCGGTCGTGCAGCCCGCGTCGATGGACGACGCCGGGCCCGACCTCGAGCGCGAGCTCATCGCCTACTGCCGTGAGCACCTCTCCCCCGTCAAGTGCCCACGCACGGTCGACTTCCGACAGGAGCTCCCGCGCCACCCCACCGGCAAGCTCTACAAGCGCCTGCTCAAGGATGAGTACTGGGCCGCGGCCGGCCGCTCGATCTGATCGTGTCGCCGATCACGGTTGGATGACGATGAGGCGCTCCTCGGTCATCTCGCGCACGGCGTAGGCGGGGCCCTCGCGGGTGTTGCCGCTGTCGCGCACACCGCCGTAGGGCATCTGGTCGGCGCGCCACGTCGGCACCTCGTTCACCAGCACACCCCCGAAGTCGAGCGTCTCGGCGGCTCGGAGTGCGACGTCGATGCGCGACGTGAAGATCGCAGCCTGGAGCCCGTACCGCGTGTCGTTCGCGAGGCGCAGCGCGTCCTCCACGTCGTCATAGGCGGCCACGGCCACCACCGGCCCGAACACCTCCTCGCTGCACACCTTCATGTCCGGGGTCGTCCCGGTGAGCACCGTGGGGAGCAGCAGCCGGCCCTCGACCTCACCGCCGATCGCCACCTTGGCACCTTCCGCGACCGCGTCGTCGATCCACGTCTTCACCCGCTCCGTGTCCTTCGGCGAGATGAGCGACGACACATCCGTCTTCTCGTCGAGGGGAGCACCGACGACGAGCTGTGCCACATGCTCGACGAGGCGCGCCACGAACGCGTCGTGGATGGAGCGGTGCACGAACACGCGCTGGGTCGAGATGCACGACTGGCCGGCGTGGCTGAACCCCGCCACCTTGATCTTGGCGGCCGCACCCTCCCAATCGCTGTCCGGTTCGATGATGACGGGAGCGTTGTTGCCGAGCTCGAGCCCCACCTTCTTGCGCGGCGCGCGCTGACGGATGCCCCAGCCGACCTCCGGTGAGCCCGTGAACGTGATGAGCGCGACGTCGGGGTGATCGACGATGGCGTTGCCGATCTCCCCACCGCTGCCGGTGACGACGTGCAGCCAGCCGGGTGGCAGACCGCACTCATCGATGAGCAGGTCGGCGAGACGGATGGCCGACAACGGCGTCTGGCTCGCGGGCTTGAGCACCACCGGGCAACCAGCCGCGATCGCGGGGGCCAGCTTGTGGGCGACGAGGTTGAGGGGGAAGTTGAACGGGCTGATCGCACCGACGACGCCGACAGGTACGCGCAGGACGAAGCCGAGCTTGCCCTCGCCCACGTCGCTGGCGTCGAGCGGCACCATCTCCCCCTTCGTCGTGCGGGCGACCGCCGCGGCGAACTGGAACGTGCTCACCGTTCGTTTCGCTTCGATCCGTGCGGTCTTGAGGGGTTTTGCCGCCTCCGCGGCGACGCTCCGCGCGAAGTCCTCGACCCGCTCGGCGAGCAGACGGGCTGCCGTGTCGAGGATCTCGGCCCTCCGCCACGGCGGCAACGGCTCCTCCCGCAAGGCCGTGCGGGCCACCGCCACCGCTCGTTTCACATCCTCGGTTGTGCAACGGGGTACTGCACCTATCCTTGAGCCGTCGTAGGGCGAGATGACCTCGATCGACTCGGCGTGAGTGTGGCGCTCACCGGCGAGGGGCAGGGGTTGTTGCTTGCTTGTCATGGTCACGTTCCTTCCTCGATGCGGAGGTGGCGCATGCAGCTCGAGTCGATCTTGCAGCGGGTGCTCGGCGACGAGCTTCCCGTTCACGTGCGAGCGTACGACGGGAGCGCGGTCGGTCCACCCGACGCGCCGGCGACCGTCGTGCTGCGCTCGCCCGCCGCCCTCCAGCGCATCCTCACGTCACCGGGCGAGCTCGGCTTCGCCCGTGCCTACGTGGCCGGCGACCTCGACGTGGAGGGCGACATCTTCGCCGCCCTCGAGCTCCGCGATCGCCTGCCCGAGGTGCGGCTCACCCCCGGACAGCTGGCCCAGGTGGCCCGCGCCCTCGGTTGGCGCGGCATCCGTCCCGTGTCGGTTCCCCCCGAGGAGGCGCGGCTGCGTGGGCGGCGCCACTCCCGGTCAAGGGACGCAGCCGCGATCGCCCACCACTACGACGTCGGCAACGACTTCTACCGCATCATCCTCGGTCCGTCGTTGACGTACTCCTGCGCGGTGTTCGAGCACGACGGCGCCACGCTCGAAGCGGCGCAAGCGGCCAAGTACGAGCTGATCTGCCGCAAGCTCGGGCTCGCCGACGGCATGCGCCTCCTCGACGTCGGCTGCGGTTGGGGCTCGATGCTGCTGCACGCCGCTGACCGGTATGGCGTCGACGCGGTCGGTGTCACGCTCGCGCACGAGCAGGCCGGCATGGCCAAGAAGCGGATCGCGGAACAGGGCGTGGCCAACCAGGTCGAGGTGCGGCTGCAGGACGAGCGCGATGTGAACGATGGGCCCTACGACGCCATCTCCTCGATCGGCATGTTCGAGCACGTCGGGGAGGGCAGGCTGGCCGAGTACTTCGAGCACCTCTTCGCGCTGCTTCGGCCGGGCGGCCGGCTTCTGAACCACGGCATCAGCCGACCGCCCGGGGAGAAACCGCGGTTGCAGCGAGCCGGGTTCGTCGACCGCTACGTGTTCCCCGATGGCGAGCTGCACGAGGTGGGCCGCGTCGTCTCGGTGATGCAGACCGCTGGCTTCGAGGTCCGGCACGTGGAGTCGCTCCGCGAGCACTACGCCCGTACGTTGCGGTGCTGGTCGGCGAACCTCGAGGCGAGCTGGGACGAGGCCGTGCAGCTCGTTGGCCTGGCGCGCGCCCGCATCTGGCGCCTGTACATGGCCGGCTGCGCGCTCAACTTCGAAGCAGGCCGCACCCAGATCCACCAGGTGCTCGCCGTGCGGCCCGACGGTGGAGCGTCCGGCATGGGGCTACGCCCGACCTGGTAGCCCTCCGCTGTGTTGCCCAAGGGACGCAGGGCATGATGGCTCGGTGCCCCGTGCCGACGAGTTCGCCTTCCTCGACTGGCCGGGGCCCATCGCGTTCGCCCACCGCGGCGGGGCGAGCGAGGCGCCGGAGAACACGATGCCGGCGTTCGAGCACGCCGTGCGGCTCGGGTACCGCTACGTCGAGACCGACGTGCACGTCACCGCCGACGGCGTGCTGCTCGCGTTCCACGACGACGTGCTCGACCGCGTGACCGATCGCAGCGGGACGATCGCGGAGCTCCCGTGGTCCGTGGTGCGGGAGGCGAAGGTGGACGGGCGCGAACCGATCCCGCGGTTCGAGGAGCTGCTCGGCACGTGGCCAGAGCTTCGGGTCAACATCGATCCCAAGCACGACGGTGCTGTCGACGCGCTCATCGACGTCCTCCGGCGCGCCGGCGCGACGGACCGCGTCTGCGTCGGCGCCTTCAGCGATGCTCGCATCGCCCGGGTGCGGGACGCGCTCCCGGGCGTGTGCACGTCGCTCGGGCCGATCGGCGCGCTCCAGCTCGGACAGGCTGCACTAGGCGAGGAGGTGCCTGAGCTCCCCGACCCCTGCGCCCAGCTGCCCACCCACTTCGGCGAGAGCGAGGTGGTGACCGCGCCGTTGCTTGCGGCCGCGCACGAGCGGGGCATGCAGGTGCACGTGTGGACCATCGACGACCGCAACGAGATGGAGCGGCTGCTCGACCTCGGCGCGGACGGCATCATGACCGACCGTCCGGCGGTGCTCCGTGAGGTGCTCGAGCAGCGTGGCGAGTGGACGGGCACCTGATGGAGGTCCCGCTCACGCCGCTCGACCTCCTCACCCGCGCCCGGCGCCTGTTCCCCGACCGCGCCGGCGTCGTTGAGTGGGAGCGCAACGTCGAGTGGGACAGCGACGTCCGTACGTCATGGACCTACCGCGCGTTCGCGGCGCGGTGCGATCGGCTGGCGTGGGCGCTCGTGCGCGACCTCGGCGTCCGTCCGGGCGATCGGGTGGCGTGGTTGTGCGGCAACACCCACGAGCTGCTCGAGGCGTACTACGGCGTGCTGCTCGCGGGCGGTGTGCTGCTCCCCCTCAACATCCGCCTCGCGCCGGCCGAGAACCGCTTCATCCTCGACGACAGCGGCGCGCGGGTGTTGTTCCGGCATCCGTCGCAGCCCGACCCGGTACCGCCCTCATCGGTGCGGACGATCGTCCTCGGTGATGCACTCGAGGCCCTGCTGGCCGCGCAACCCGACGAGCCGTTCCCCGTTCCCGTGGTCGACGAATCGTCGGCCGCCGAGCTGTTCTACACGTCGGGCTCGACAGGCACGCCGAAGGGCGCGGTGCTGTCGCACCGTGCGCTGTACCTGCACGCCATCCACAACGCGCTGACGGGCGGGCTCTCGGGAGCCGACGTCATCCTCCACACCATCCCGTTGTTCCATGTCAACGGCTGGGGCACAGCCCACTACGTGACCGGGCTCGGTGGCGTGCACGTCCTGCTCCCGCGCTTCGACGCGAGCGAGGTGCTGCGCCTCGTCGAGACCGAGGCGGTGACCCGCCTGTTCGTGGTGCCGACGATGATGCGGTCGATCCTCGATGACCCGACGCTCGGCGGTCGCGACCTGTCCAGCCTCGTGCAGGTGTCGATCGGGGGCGCGCCGTCGGGCCCCGAGCTCGTGGCCGAGGTTGAGCGGCGGCTCGGATGCGAGTGCATCTGCGGCTACGGCATGACCGAGTCGAGCCCGACGCTCACGCGCTCGCTCGACAAGCCCGGCACGCCCCCGTCCGTCACGCGCCGGGCCACGACCGGCTTGCCCATCCTCGGCGTCGACCTGCGCGTGCTGGCCGACGACGGCGATGAGGTCGCGTGGGACGGCGCCAGCGTCGGTGAGGTGTGCGCCCGCTCGAACCACGTGATGACCGGCTACTGGAACCGGCCGGAGGAGACCGCGGACGCGCTTCGCGACGGTTGGCTCCGCACCGGTGACCTAGCGGTCGTCGACGCCGAGGGCTACCTGACGATCGTCGACAGGCGCAAGGACCTCATCGTCAGCGGAGGGGAGAACATCGCGTCGGTCGAGGTGGAGAAGGCGATCGCCGCCCATCCCGCCGTGCGCGAGGTCGCCGTGGTCGGAGTGCCCGACGACCGTTGGGGTGAGGTGCCGCGCGCGTTCGTGTCGTTGCGACCGGAGGGCGACGGGCCCCCGCCGACGGAAGCCGATCTCATCGCCTGGGTGCGCGAGCGGCTCGCGCACTACAAGGCACCCAAGTCCGTCGTCTTCCTCGACGAGCTCCCCAAGGGCGGCACCGGCAAGGTGCAGAAGCAGGAGCTCAGGGCGCAGGCAGCAACGCGTTCGGGTTGAGCGTGCCGCGTGGGTCGAGGGCCGACTTGATGGCGCGCATCGCGGCCAGCTCCGCCGGGGTGCGGTTGAGGTGAAGCCAACGTCGCTTGGCGGTGCCGATGCCGTGCTCCGCGCTGATCGATCCCCGGTGCTCCGCGACGAGGTGAAGCACGACGTCATCGACACGGTCGTCGTCGGGATCGATGCCGGTGACGTTGACGTGGATGTTGCCGTCGGCGGCATGGCCGAACATCCACGTCCGGGCCGCCGGCGCGATCGCGGCAACGCGAGCCGGCACGTCCTCCACGAACGACGCGAGCGCGCTGGCGGGAAGCGTCACGTCGAGCTTGTGCGGGGGACCGAGCCGGTTGATCGCATCGGTGTGCGCCTCGCGATAGCGCCACAGCTCGGCGCGACGACCGGCATCGACCGCGACCGCGACGGCCGCCGGCGCGTCCGTGAGCGCGTCCACGGTCGCGGCGACGGCGGGCGCCGGATCGCTGTGGTCGGCGCACTCGATGAGGAGGTACGCAGCTCCGCTGGGCATCGGTCGAGGCAGGGCGAACGTCTCGCACACGAGCGCCAGCCCGTCGTCGAGGAAGAGCTCGGCAGCCTCGAGCGACGGGAGCGCGCGGCGCAGCTCGCCGACTGCGCCGACGGCGTGCGCGACGGCGCCGAACCCCAGCATCGCGACCACGCGCTCGTCGTAGTGGGCCACCAACCGGAGCCGGGCGGCCGTGATCACCCCGAGGGTGCCCTCGCTCCCGCACAGCAGCGACGGGAGGTGGTAGCCGGTGTTGTCCTTGACGAGACCGCCGAGGTGCGAGATCACCGACCCGTCGGCCAGAACGGCTTCCAGCCCCATCAGCTGGGCACGGGTGTCGCCGTACCGCAGCACCCGGAGGCCGCCGGCGTTCGTGGCCACCGAGCCACCGACGGTCGCGGTGTCGCGCGCACCCCAGTCGACGCCGTACGCCCAGCCCGCGTCGCGCGCCGCGGCCTGCACGCCCGCGATGCTCGCTCCCGCGCCGGCGGTGAGCTGTCCGGCGACCGCGTCGACGTCGGTGATCGCGTCGAGCCGGTTCAACGACAGCACCACCTCGCCCGCCAGCGGCACGCCGCCTCCCACCAGGCCGGTGTTGCCACCCTGCGGGACGATCGCCACGCCGTTGTCCGCGCACCAGCGCACCACGGCCGCGACCTCGTCCACCGATCCCGGTCGGACGACTGCTGGGGTCGAGCCGCGGAAGCGCCCGGTCCAGTCGACCGTGTAGCCCTCCGTCATCCCCGTGTCGGTGAGGACGTGCACGTCACCGACGATGCGCGCCAGCGCGGCGGCGATCACCCGGGTTCGGCCCGGGCCAACCAGTCGTCGATGAGGCGGCGGGCGATGCTCATGGCCGGCGGGATCATCGGCAGGTCGTCGGGCTCGTACCAGCCGGCATCCAGGATCTCCCGCTCGTCGAGGTGCAGCTCGCCGCCGGCGTAGCGGGCGGTGAAGCCGAGCATCAGCGAGTGCGGGAACGGCCACGGCTGGCTCGCCTGGTAGCGCACGTCCTCGACCTCGATGCCCACCTCCTCGTGCACCTCCCGGTGGACGGCCTGCTCCATCGTCTCCCCCGGCTCGACGAAGCCGGCGAGGCACGAGTACATCGGGATCGGGAACGCTGCTCCTCGGGCCAGCAGCGCTCGGCCGTCATCGCGCTCGACGAGGACGATGATGGCGGGAGCGAGACGAGGGAACGCGAGCAGGCTGCACGCCGGGCACCGCCGGGCCCGCTCCGACGGCGCGACCTCCGTCGCCTCACCGCAGCGACCGCAGAAGCGGTGCGTGCGATCCCACTCGACGAGCTGCACGGCGCGACCAGCGACGGTCCACGTCTCTTCGTCCACCCGACCCCAGAGCATCCGCAGGTCCACGCCGCCGTCGAGGTCGCCATCGACCCCGACCGCCCAGCAGCCCTTGCCGTCGAGGGCGCCGAGGTAGAGGGCGCCATCGGGGATGCTCCCACCGTCCTCGATGGCAACGGCACCGGTACCGATGTGGAAGACGATGGCGTCGCTCGCGTCCCCTGACGGCTCGAGTGCGGCGAGGAAGCGACCGGGTGGCATCCCGATCGACGCTACCTATCGAGCGGCCGGTGCCAGCGCGGCGGTCAGGATCGCCAACCCGTGATCGAGCTCGTCGTCGGTGATCGTGAGGGGCGGGATCAGCCGCAGCACGTCCTCGCCCGGCCCGCAGGTCAGCACGATCAGCCCGTCGGCGAGACAACGGTGCTGCACCTTGGCCGCGCCGGCCTTGTCGCGGAGCTGCACCCCGATCATGAGGCCCACGCCGCGGACGTCGAGGACCAGCTCCGGGTGGGCGACGGCGGCGGCGTGAAGGCGAGCACGCGCCCGTTCGCCGAGCACCCGCGCCCGCTCGTAGCAGCCGCCGATCTCGAGCACGTCGAGGGTGGCGAGCGCCGCGGCGCATGCGACAGGGTTGCCGCCGAAGGTCGAGCCGTGCGTGCCGTTGGGCCAGCGATCCATGATCGACTCCGGCGCGATGATGCCGCCGAGCGGCAGACCAGATGCCACACCCTTGGCGAAGAGGATGACGTCGGGAGCGACGCCGAACGTCTCGGCCGCGAACGGCCGGCCGGTCCGCCCGATCCCGCACTGCACCTCGTCGAACACGAGGAGCATGCCGTGACGGTTGCAGCGCTCGCGCAGGCCCTCGAGCCACGCGACGGGAGGCACGACGTAGCCACCCTCGCCGAGCACGGGCTCGACGATCACCATGGCGATGGAGGACGGGGGCGCGCTCGTGGCGAGCAGCTCGTCGAGCTCAGCGAGTGCAGAGCCGACGTCGCCATCGGTGCAGTACGGCGCGTGGTGCACCGCCGACAGCAGTGGCTCGTATCCCTCGCGGTACTTCGCCTTCGCGGTCGTGAGCGACGTCGCCCCCAGCGTCCGGCCGTGGAAGGCGCGGCGGAAGGCGATGACGCCCGGACGTCCGGTGACCATCCTCGCCAGCTTGATGGCGCCGTCGACAGCCTCCGCGCCCGAGTTGCAGAAGAACACCTGCGGGTGGTCGAAGCACGGCACGAGTCCACCGAGCCGTTCGGCCAGCTCGATGGCGCGCTGGTGGCGCGTGACGACAGAGGTGTGGATCAGCGTGCGGGCCTGCGCCTCGATGGCGGCGACGACCTGCGGGTGGCAGTGGCCGACGTTCGTGACCGCGATGCCTGACCCGAAGTCGAGGTAGCGACGTCCCTCGACGTCG
The DNA here is from genome assembly GCA_041166585.1 of Acidimicrobiaceae bacterium. Lineage (GTDB taxonomy): Bacteria > Actinomycetota > Acidimicrobiia > Acidimicrobiales > JACDCH01 > JBEEGB01. Next base: position 11,447 of record JBEEGB010000197.1, on the reverse strand, counting down.
AAGAGCCAGCTCCCCTCGCCACGCTCCGCGACGATCGGGAAGTACGACGGCAGCACGCCGGCCATCGACTCGTCGTAGCGCGCCAGCCACTCCTGCGTCGTCGTCCCCGCTGCTGCCTCGGTCGCCATGGTCGTCATGCGAGGTCCTCTCGGTTGTCGATCTGCGCGCGCTGGAGGCGACCCGAGTAGTCGACGTACACGGTCTTCAGCTGGCTGAACTGCTCGATGCCGCGCGCTCCGGCTTCACGGAAGCCGTTGCCCGTGTGCTTCGTGCCTCCGAACGGCAACGGGATCTCCGCCCCGATGGTCGGGGCGTTCACGTAGACGATGCCGGCGTCGATGCGATCCACGGCGTGCAGCGCGTCGTTGATGTCGCGGGTGTAGATCGCCGCGGAGAGGCCGTACTCCACCGAGTTCACGACGTCCACGGCCTCGTCGAGATCGGCGACCTTGATGACGGCGAGCACGGGCCCGAACGCCTCCTCCCGAGCGATGCGGTGATCGGGCTTCACCCCGACGAGAACCGTCGGCTCGACGAACACACCACCCGGGCAGCCTTCGACGTCGTCGCGCCGCGCGCCGCCGCACGCGACCTCGGCTCCCTCGGCGCGCGCCGTGTCGATCATCGCGACGATGCGCTCGGCCGACTGGTGGTTGATGACGGGCCCGACGTCGGTGCCCGCTGCGAGCGGATCACCGAGCACCAGCGCGCGGGCCCGCTGCACGACTCGCTCCACGAGCTCACCGGCGATGTCGGGATGCACCAGCAGGCGCGAGGTGGACGTGCAGCGTTGGCCGGCGGTGCCGAACGCGCCGAAGATCGCACCGTCGACGACGAGGTCGAGGTCGGCGTCGGGGCGGACGATCATCGCGTTCTTGCCGCCGAGCTCGAGCGACACGAGGCGCGGGCCCGTCTCCATCGCGGCCGCCGCGACCTTGCGCCCGGTCGGGACCGAGCCGGTGAAGCTGATCGCCCCCACGCCGGGGTGGATCGCCAGCGCGGCAGCAGGCTCGGCGAGGCCGTGCACCACTTGGATCAGTGCTTCGGGCACACCCGCCTCGACGCAGGCGGCGACGAAGGCCTCAGCGCAGGCCGGCGCGTGCTCGGACGGCTTGAGCACGATGCCGTTGCCGGCGAGCAGCGCAGGGAAGCACTTCCACGACGGGATCGCGATCGGGAAGTTCCACGGCGTGATCATCCCCACGACGCCGACCGGCTGACGGGTCGTCCACGCCAGCTTGTTCGCGAGCTCGGACGGAACGGTCTCCCCCCATGCGCCCCGGCCCTGCCCGGCGACGAAGTTGGCCATGTCGATGGCCTCCTGCACATCGCCGCCGGCCTCGACGAGCACCTTGCCTGCCTCGCGGCTCACCAGCCGGGCGAGGTCGGCCTTGCGGCTCTCGAGCACGGCACCGACCCGTGCGATCACCTCGGCGCGCGCGGGTATGGGCATCCGGGCCCATGCCCGCTGCGCCTCGGCGGCGGCGACCACCGCTCGGTCAACGTCGACCGCAGTCGCGGCGCGGTAGGTGCCGATGACGTCAGCGGGGCGGGCCGGGTTCACCGAGGCGAAGGTCGTGGCGGCATCGGACATCAGGGGTGCAACCTCCATTGCATTGAGTCCACAGAGTGTAACGTCTGTTGCATGACGGTGCGTGACGAGGTCGAGGCGAACCGGTCCAGCCTCCCGGCCGCCGAGCGCCGTGTCGCGGAGGTCGTGCTGCGAGCCCCCGAGTCCGTTGCGTTCGGGACGGTTGCGCTGGTGGCCGCGCACGCGGAGACGAGTGGGGCCACGGTCGTCCGCTTCGGGAACCGCTTGGGCTACGAGGGGTTCCAGGGGCTCCAGGCCGCCGTCCAACAAGAGCTCGCAGGTCGGTTGCGGCCCGCGGCCGAACGGATTCGCGAGCGAGCGAAGGGCGACGTCGTGGGGCGCACGTTGACGGTCGAGTCCGCCAACCTGCACACCACGTTGACGACGCTGGACCGGGCGGACTTCGAGACGGCCGTCGCCTTGCTGAGCGCGCGGGGTGGCCGTGTCGCCATCGCCCCCGGGGGTGCATCGCACGGCGTGGCCCGCCAGCTGGCCGACGAGCTCGCCGTGCTCCGGCCCGGCGTCGAGCTCGTGTGGGGCTCGCCGATGGCGACCGCAGCCGCACTCGCCGGGCTCGAGGCTCGCGACGTCGTCGTGGCCGTCGACCTGCGGCGCTACGACAGCGCCCTCCTCGACGCCGTCTCCGTCGCGGGCGGAGGCGCGTCGATCATCGCGGTGACCGACGGCGTGCTGTCGCCGCTCGCGGAACGGGCGGCCGTGGCGTTCGCAGTGGCAGGCGAGGGCGCCGGCCCGTTCGACAGCCACATCGGGGCGCTGGCGTTGTTCAATGCGCTGCTCGCCGGAGTCGCGACGAGGCTGCGGACCAGCGCCACGAAGCGCATCGACGCCATCGAGTCCGCTTGGGCGACGGTCGGCGCACTGCGCACCTGAACCCGACGCTCGAGGTGTTGGGCCGAGCGGAACCGCGGCGCGGCGACCATGATTGGGTGATGCGCTCGACGACGCGGCACGCGCCGCACGGGATGGTGGCGTCGGTCGACCACCTGGCATCCGCGGCCGGCCTCGCCATGCTGCGGGCCGGCGGGTCGGCTGCCGACGCGGCCATCGCCGCCAGCGGGGTCCTCGCCGTCACCGCCCCCCACCTGTGCGGCATGGGCGGTGACCTGTTCGCCCTCGTCCACGATCCGCACGCCGACCGAGGCGCCCCGCCGGCGGCGCTGAACGCGTCCGGCCGGGCCGGAAGCGGTGCGGACGCAGTGCAGCTGCGGGTGGAAGGGCACACGACGATGCCCTTCCGACTCGACATCCGCTCCGCGCCGGTGCCCGGTTGTGTCGACGGGTGGCTCGCCTTGCACGAGCGCTTCGGGCGGCTGCCGCTGGCGGACGTGCTCGAGCCCGCGGTGCTGTACGCGGCGAGCGGGTTCCCCGCCTCGCCGCTGCTCGCGGGCGCGGTCGGGCTGCTCGGCGACGCGCAAGGCGCGGACGACCTCCTCGAGCACCACCCGTTGCACCACGGCGACCTCGTGCGCCGTCCGGGCGTGGCGATGGCGCTCGAAGCAGTGATCCGCCACGGCCGGGCCGGGTTCTACCAGGGTCCGTTCGGCGAGGGTCTGCTCGCGCTGGGCGACGGCGAGTACACGCCGGCCGACCTCGAGCGCCCGCTGTCCGACTGGGTCGAGCCGCTGTGCGCCCGGGCATGGGGGCACGACGTGTGGACGATCCCACCCAACTCGCAGGGCTACCTCACGCTCCTCGCCGCGGCGATCGCCGAGGGGCTTGCGCTGCCGGCGAGCCCCGACGATCCGCTGTGGGCCCACCTGCTGGTCGAGGCCTCCAGGGCTGCGGCGTACGACCGCGTCGAGGTGCTGCACGAGGGCGCCCGTGCGCGGGTCGAAGCGCTGCTCGAAGAGACCGAGGTGGCGCGCCGCCGCGCCTTGATCGACCCGGAGCGCCGAAGCCGCCTCACGAGCGCAGCCGCGCCGGGCGGGACCATGTACCTCTGCGCCGTCGACTCGGATCGCATGGGCGTGTCGCTGATCCAGTCGAACGCGTCGAACTTCGGCACCTACCTGTTCGAGCCGACGACGGGCATCGGCCTGCACAACCGAGGGCTCGGCTTCTCGCTCGAGCCAGGGCACCCGGCCGAGTACGGCCCCGGTCGCCGACCGCCGCACACGCTGTCACCCGCGCTGGTCACCCACCCGGACGGCAACCTCAGGGCCGTGATCGGGACGATGGGCGGCGACAGCCAGCCTCAGATCCTCGTGCAGCTCCTCGCCCGGATGCTGCGCGACGACGCCTCGCCGGCCGCGGCCGTGAGCGCGCCGCGGTGGGTCTTGGCCAACCCGGTGGCGAACGGCTTCGACTGCTGGACCGCACCTGACGACGTCATCGTCCTGGTCGAGGACGAGGGGGAAGCGGCTTGGGCCGAAGGGTTGCGCTCCCGCGGCCATGAGGTGATCACCATGCCCGGGATCACCGGGACGTTCGGCCACGCGCAGGTCATCGAGGTTGGCGCCGACGGCCTCGCGGGCGCCGCCGATCCCCGCGCGCTGATCAGCGAGGCAGCGGGTTACTAGCTCGCTAGCGAGACGATGAGCACGGTCAGTCTTGGAAGACGGGGGCGCGCTTCTCGAAGAAGGCCGAGATGGCCTCGACGTTGTTGGGGCTGCCGATGAGCGATCCCATCGTGCGCTCCTCGGCCTTGAAGGCCTCTTCCAGGGGCACCTGGCCCGCCATGTTGAGCAGGACCTTCACTCCCCTCACGGCCGCCGGGTTCTTGCCTGCGATCTCACGGGCCAGCTCGAGCGCGGCAGCCCTCGGATCGTCGGCGAGGCGCGTCGCCAGGCCGAGGCGCACGGCCTCTTCACCCGACACCATCCGACCGGTGAAGGCGAGCTCCTTGGCGACGTCCAGGCCGACCAGCCGCGGCAGCATCTGCGTGCCCGTCATGTCCGGTACGAGACCCCAACGGATCTCGAGCACGGCCAGCTTCGCGTCGGGGGCCACGATGCGCAGGTCGGCGGCCAGCGCGATCTGGATGCCGGCGCCAAGGGCCGGTCCGTGCACGGCTGCGATCACGGGTGCCGGCATCTCGGTCCACACGTAGGCGGCCTGCTGGCCGAGGTTGGTGATGCGGCCGTCACGCCGGGCGATGTCAGCGCCCGAACCACCCCCGCCGAGCCCGTCGCCGCCCGCCATCGACTGGAAGCTCTCGAAGTCGAGGCCTGAGCAGAAGCCCCGGCCCTCACCGGAGAGCACCACCGCCCGCACGGACGGATCGCTCTTCAGCGCCTCGCCGGCGTCCACCAGCGCCCTGAACATGGCCACGTCGACCGCATTCAGCTTGTCGGGACGGTTCAGGCGCACGTCAGCGACGCCGCCGTCGATGGAGATGGTCACGCGGTCGGACATGGGGTTGATCCTCGCGCTCCCGGATGCTCCGTGTCACCGGTGACGCCCCACCCTGCCCGAATCGGACAAGACTGTCGCTCCCCGGCTCAATCGGATGCCCACCGGAGCCGACGGAGAAGCAGCGTGCGACGCCCCCCCGCCCATCCCTTGTTCTTCACCGCGCTCGTCCTCGTCGCGCTCGCGCTCATGCTCATGCTGGGCCAGCCGACACCCGCGAGCGCGCAGACCACGCCGCCGCGCGCCGACATCTCGCCTGACCTCGCGGGGGTCGTCGTCGACGGGCCCGCGTACCGGGTCGTGAAGTCACGGTTCGACGACACGGCCGCGGCCCTCAGCGCCGCCACCACCGCACGCACGACCGCGGAGGCCGAGCTGCTCGGGCTCTCCCAACGCGACGCTGCTCTCACCGGGGTGATCAGCGCGCGGGGCAGCGAGAAGAAGAACGCGCAGATCCGTCTCACGAACGCTCGTACCACGCTGCGTTCCATCGCGGTCGCGAGCTACGTCCAGGGGTCAGACCCGACCGTCGACTACGCGATCGAGCTCGACCTCGACATCGTGAAGGCGACCGACGTCGCGGGTGATGTCGTCACGTTCAAGACCGTGGACGAGGGGCAGCGCCAGAAGCGCAGCCAAGCCGTCGCCGACCGGGACGTGGCCGTGCGCGCGCTCAACGAAGCAGCCGCGCAGCGCAACGAGATCCGGGCCCGGGCGGCTGAGGTCACCGCCGCGCGCGACCAAGCGGCGCAGGACGAAGCACGCCTCAGCGTCGACCTCGTCAAGCGCAACGACGAGCTCGGCCAAGCGAGAGCCACGGCGACCGTCGTCGGCACGGACTTCGCGCTGGTGGCGTTGGACGCCTACTGGAAGGCGGCGAAGGCAACGGCCGCGTCGAGGCCGCAGTGCGGCATCAAGTGGTTCGCGCTGGCCGGCATCACCCGCAGCGAGAGCAGGCACGGCACCTACGGGGGCAGCGAGCTGCTCACCAACGGCGACACCTCCAAGAAGATCGTCGGCATCCCTCTCGACGGCACCAACGAGACCGCGGTCATCCCCGACAGCGACGGTGGCGTGTTCGACGGCGACCCTGTCTACGACCGAGCGGTCGGCCCGATGCAGTTCATCCCCCAGACGTGGGTGAAGTGGAAGCGCGACGGCAACGGCGACCGCAGCGAGGACCCGAACAACATCTACGACGCGGCGCTCGCAGCGGCGGACTACCTCTGCACCGGCGGACCGATGGTGTCCGACGACGAGCTCACCCGGGGGTACCTGAGCTACAACCACTCGGAGGACTACGCCGCCGCGGTGCTCGCCTACGCGCAGGGCTACTCGCGGTTCCAGATCCCCGCCCCGCCGGCACCGTCGCCGGTCCTGCCCGCAACGGCACCCGGCATCGCTGTAAACAACGGGGGATGACCCCAGCCGCACCCAAGTCGTTCCAGCTCTCACCTGCGATCCACGAGTACCTCGTCGCGCACGGCACGCCGCCCGACGACATCCAGCAGGCGCTGATCGCGGAGACCGCGGCGCTCGGGGGCATCTCCATGATGCAGGTCGCCCCCGAACAGGGCGCGTTGCTGACCATCCTCACGAAGCTCGTCCGCGCCCGCTCGGCGGTCGAGGTCGGCACCTTCACGGGCTACTCGTCGCTCTGCATCGCGAGGGGCCTGGCCGAGGGTGGGCGCCTGCTCTGCTGCGACGTCAGCGAGGAGTGGACCTCGATCGCGCGACGGCACTGGGAGCGAGCAGGCGTCGCTGACCGGATCGACCTGCGCATCGCCCCCGCGCTCGACACGCTGCAGGCGTTGCCGGAGGAGCCCACGATCGATCTCGCGTTCATCGACGCGGACAAGCCCGGGTACGTCAGCTACTACGAGGCGCTCCTACCCCGCATGCGCCCGGGCGGGCTGGTGCTCGTCGACAACGTCCTGTGGGGCGGCGCGGTGGTCGACCCGAACGTCACCGATGAGAACACCGAGGCCATCCGCGCCTGCAACGACCACATCGCGGCCGACGCCCGCGTCGAGGTCGTGATGCTGCCCGTCTCGGACGGGTTGACGCTGGCGCGCAAGAAGGACACCGCATGAACGTCGTGCTCATCACGACCGACCAACAGCGCGCCGACTCGATCGGCGTGTACGGCAACCCGGTGTGCCAGACGCCGAACCTCGACCGCCTCGCGTCGCAGGGCACGCGCTTCGACTCCTGCCGGACACAGAACCCGTACTGCCAGCCCAGCCGGGCGACGATCCTCACCGGCACCTACCCGTCCACGCACGGCGTCACGTCGAACGGCATCGACCTGCCCGACGATGCCACGGAGCGCTCGATCGCCACACTCCTCGGCGCGGGCGGCTACCGCACCGCGCTGCTCGGCAAGGCCCACTTCGCCTCGACGTACCCGGTGCTGCCCACCGGGAAGCTCGAGTCGGTCCCCGGTTCGGCGCGCATGCCCGAGGACTGGAACGGACCGTACGCAGGCTTCGATCACGTCGAGCTCGTGCTGTTCGGCCACAACATGCGCATCGCGCCGCTCATGGGCCAGTGGACGTGGTGCTTCGGTCCGCCGCCGTTCGGGTTGCACTACGGGCGCTGGCTGTTCCGCGACGGTGAGGCGACGGGCATCGAGCGGTTGCGGCTCATGCAGCCCGAGGCCGCGGGCCGCGCCTGGGACCACACGCAGACGTGGCCGAGCGCGCTCGGCGAGGAGCACCACCCGACGACGTATGTCGGTGACCGCGCCGTCGCCTACATCGACGACGCCGCGGGCCATCCCGAGCCGTTCTTCGCGTGGGTGTCCTTCACCGACCCGCACCACCCGATGGACCCACCCGCGCCTTGGAGCGAGCTCTACACCGAAGACGACGTGCTCCCCCACCTCCCGGAGAAGCGCGACGACGACCACGAGGGCAAGCCACCCATCCACGCGCTCTGGGCGCGCGGCGCGCGCGGCACGCCGATGGAGTGGGCCAACCCCGGCGGCGCGTCGCTCACCGATCGCGAGCTGGCGAAGATGACTGCTGGCTACTACGGCATGGTGAGCCAGCTCGATCACCAGATCGGTCGCGTGCTCGAAGCGCTCGACCGCAACGGGCTCGCGGACGACACGCTGGTGATGGTCACGACCGACCACGGCGAATTCCTCGGCGATCACCAGATGATCTTCAAGGGCCCGATCCACTACGAGGGACTCCTCCGCCTGCCGCTCATCGTGCGCGGACCAGGCTTCCAGGCCGGCGCGGTCGTCGAGGATCCGGTGGGAACGATCGACCTCGCGCCCACCGCGCTGCACGCCGCCGGTATCGAACGCCCGGATTGGATGGAAGGTCGCCCGCTGCTCGACGGACCTCGCGAACACGTGCTCACCGAGAACGACCACCAGATGGTCATCCAGCTCCCGCTGCGGACGATCACCACCAAGCGTTGGAAGCTCACCCGCTACGAAGCCACACCCGACGTGGGCGAGCTCTACGACCTCGAAGACGACCCCGGCGAGTTCACCAACCGCTGGGACGATCCCGGCGCCAAGGCCACGAAGGACGACCTCATCACCCTGCTCGACGAGGTCATGAACCACGACATCCGCAGGGAGCCGATGACGGGTGTAGTCGCCTGAGATTCCGGGAAAGCAGCCCTCGACCCCGTCCCGCCTCGTCAGCACTCCAGGTTTTGCCGCCTGATGCCGATAGGGAGACAGGGCCACCTGAGGAGGCACCGATGGATCCCAGCGAGTTCAACCAGCGGCTGCGAGACCTGAGCGACGAGGCGATCACCGCCCTCGCCACGGCCCTGCGCCACGAGCTGGACACCGCCGAGGGCGAGGTGGCGTGGTGGCGGGCAACGATCTCCATCAGCGCTGCGCTCAAGCACCAGCACCGCTCGCGGGAAGCCGGGCTCGCCGCCCACTGCGCCTCGATGGCCGTGGTCGACGCCGCAACCCGAGCCGGGACGATCGAGACCGCTCGGGACGACGTCACCGTCGTCGCACGAGCGGCGTCCGAGGTGGCTCGCGCCCTGGTCGCCGGCAGCACCGCGCTCCTGCCGCAGGGCACCGCCGCTGCCGTGCTCGCACCGTGGCGACTGCTCGTCCCTGCCGCCGCCTGAGCGGCGCGTTTGCGCCGAACGCGCAGTCCGTGGGGCATGGTCCCGGTTCGCACCGTGAGGCCGCCCGCATTTCTGTCGAGGTTGTTGACACCGTGACACTCCGGGCTTAGGTTCCCGCCGGGCCATGGCCTGTGGCGTCGGTCACAGGTCGCGCTCGCCAGACTCGAATCAAACGGGGGGAACCGTGACCGATCTCGTGGGGCGCAGCAACGTGCGCCGTCTGCTGTGCCTCTGCCTGGTGGTGGCGTTCGTGGCCGCCGCGTGTGGGAGCAGCAAGAAGAGCACAGGCGCCGCGTCGACGGGCTCGGGTTCGAGCAGCAGTGCAGACACCACCAAGCCCGTCTCGGGTGGCAGCGTCATCTACGCGCAGGAGGCCGAGGACGCGGGTGGCCTGTGCCTCGCGGAGGCCCAGCTCGACATCTCCGGCATCAACTACGCGCGGACGATCTACGACACGCTCACGGCCCCGAACGACACGGGCAAGTTCGTCCCGTTCCTGGCCAAGACGGTCACGCACAACGCCGACTCCACGGTGTGGACCGTCGGCCTGCGCGACGGCGTGAAGTTCCACGACGGGACCTTGCTCGACGCCACCGTCGTGAAGAACAACATCGACGCCTACCGCGGCAAGTACACCGGCCGCAGCCCGATCCTGTTCGGCCTCGTGTTCGGTGCGTTCATCAAGTCGGTCGACGCCCCTGACCCCAAGACGGTCGTGATCACGACGAACCAGCCGTGGGTTGCGTTCGACTCCTACCTGTGGTCGAGCGGCCGGCTCGGGATCATGGCCCAGAAGCAGCTCGACTCGACCAACTGCGCCAAGGACCTCATCGGGACCGGACCGTTCAAGCTCAAGGACTGGGTCGTCAACGACCACTTCACCGCGGTCAAGAACCCCGACTACTGGCAGAAGGATGCCGACGGCACCCAGCTGCCCTACCTCGACCAGATCACCTTCAAGCCGGTGCCCGACGGCCAGCAGCGCCTCAACGGCCTGCAGAGCGGCCAGTTCCAGCTCATCCACACCTCGAGCGACATCGACCACGAGCAGCTGCGGGCGCTCGCCGCGCAGAACGCGATCACCCACATCGAGTCGGACAAGTTCGCAGAGGTCAGCCACCTGATGCTCTGCGTCGCACCGGCGACCGACACGGTGTGCCCGGCCAGCCCGTTCTCCAACGCCCATGCCCGCAAGGCCGTGGCGCTCGCACTCGACCGCAAGACGCTCATCCACGTGCGGAACAAGGACATCCCCCAGATCGCCAGCGGACCGTTCGCCCCGGGCGCCATCGGCTTCCTGGCCGACGCCGGGTTCCCGGACTTCAACCCCGAGCAGGCCAAGGCTGAGGTGGCGGCCTACACCGCCGAGACCGGCAAGCCGCTGGAGTTCACCTACGGCACCACGCCCGACCCTGAGGCCGTGGAGACGCAGAACTTCATCAAGGGCATGTTCGAGCAGGCCGGCATGAAGGTGTCGACCTACACGGTCGAGCAGACCCAGTACATCAGCGTCGCCGTCGCCCGGAACTTCCAGCTGTTCCAATGGCGCAACTTCCCGGGCAGCGACCCCGACTCGCTGTTCGTGTGGTGGCGCTGCGGCAACGCCCCGCCGTTGGCCTGCGACAACCTGGTGAACTTCGGTGGCTTCAACGATCCGCAGATCACAAGCGATCTCGAGAAGGGTCGTGGTGAGACCGATCCCGCCAAGCGGGCCGCGCTCTACGAGGACCTGAACCGCCAGTTCTCCAAGGGTCTCTACAACATCTGGGAGAACTGGACGGTGTGGAGCGTCAGCACCTCGACCAAGGTGCACAACGTGTTCGGCCCAGACCTGCCCGACGGTGGTGGCAAGGCGAACCCCGGACTCGGAACGGGTCACTCGATGGCCGGCCTCTTCGTGACGCCGTGACGAAGCACCTCCACTGAGGAGCTGAACAGTGCGCGCTGTCCTGCAGCGGATCGTCCAGCTGGCCGTGGTGCTGCTGCTGGTCACGATGTTCACGTCGCTGCTGATCGACCTGGTGCCAGGGGACGTCACGTACTCCCTGGCACCAGTGGCGACGCCGGTGCAGCGCCAAGAGCTGCGCCATGAGCTGCACCTCGACCGTCCGGTGTACGAGCGCTACGGCGAATGGGTCAGCGGGTTGGTCAGGGGTGATCTCGGCTGCTACTACGGCACGTCCGGGTACACGACGGCCAAGACGTGTCCGGACCCGGTGGCTGACCGGGTCAAAGACGCCCTGCCCCTCTCGTTGCTGCTCATGTTCTACGCGCAGGTCCTGGCGCTCATCATCGCCATACCGCTCGGGGTCGCCACCGCGTATCGCGCCGGGTCGCTGTTCGACAAGAGCATCAACACCGCCGCGTTCGCGCT
>JBEEGB010000196.1:0-3629 GCA_041166585.1 Acidimicrobiaceae bacterium | reverse complement strand
TCGTGAACACGTCGAAGGTGTTCGACTCGATCATCGACCCCGAGCGCCACGTCGCGCTCGAGCGGCTCATCGCCGAGGGCGAGTACCACGGCATGCAGACCTTCGACCAGGGGCTGTTCGAGCTGTTCAAGAACGGGCTCGTGAGCCTCCGGGACGCGCTCTCCGTGGCGGCCCAGCCCGAGGAGCTGCGCCTCCAGCTCCAGCAGGCCGGCCTCTCCGCCGTGCACTGACCACGCTCAGCGGTTGATCGGGAGGATCTTGGGCGACCCGAGGCGAACTTGTTACCGTCCGTAGCCAGCGCGGCACGGGTCGGAGCAGAGGAGCCAGAAGGTGATGAAGAGAGCGGTCTTGGTCGCGGTCTTGGTCGGGTGCAGCGTGGTTGGCGCCGCCCCCCTCGGGTTGGCTGCTGCGCACGCCTCCCCGCGAGCGCCTGCGGCGATCGTGGCCACCGGGCCCTATGGCGGTGACGCCAACGCCGACCTGCTCACGGTGACCGCCGCGGACTTCACGGGCACGCCCTTCGCGGCCGTCCCGACGGTGCTCGGTCTCAACCTCGTGCACAGCGAAGCCCAGGCAGACTCCAACGGGTCCGGGGTGCCGACCGGCCCGGATCGCACCAGCATCATCGCCGGCGACCCCGCGCTGCGGACCGGAGCCCGGGCGGCGAACCTCGATCCGCTGGCCGTGCTCCAGCAGAACAACCTGTCCAGCTTGCTCTCCGAGATCGCGCAGACCGCGCCGCCGGACAACACGGCCCCTGCCACCAAGCAGCTCCTCGACGTCCCGGCCGACCCGCTCACGCACGTCGACCTGTCCACGGCCACCGCGCTGTCGCACTGGGCGGGCGACGCCCAATGCGTTGCGGCCAGCGACCCCCTGTCGGACGCGGTCAACAACGTCGCTTCCTTCAAGGTGATCACCACCGGGGTCCCCGGCGGCTCGATGGTCGCCGCGGACGTGGCGAACCAGGGCGTGATCTTCTCCAAGGGCACGATGTCGCTGCCGGCGCTCCCCGCCCCGAACCCGAACGACGCTCGCTTCGTCCAGTCGCAGGCCGTGACCCAGATCGCCCAGCTCGACCTCTTCGGGGGCTCTGGCGCCGGGGGCGCGACGGTGGAGATCGCGGGCGACCCCACCCTCACCGCCACCGCGTCGGGCCTTCCCGGCGGAGCGCACGTCACCTACACGTCTCCCATCGTGACGATCAACGGCAACACCGTGCTCGACGCCTCCACGCTCGGTGGGGCCTTCGCCCAGCTGCTCGACGGGCTCAAGCCGCTGCTCGGCGGGGTCGCCCCGCTGATCACGCTCGAGGCGTCCGCTGGCAACCTCAGCAACGTCGTCGAGGCCGCCGACGGCACTGCGGCGAGCGCCGACGCAACCCTCGTGCACCTCAAGGTGAACCTCCTGCCGGCGGCCGGGGGAGCGGGCATCACGCTGCTCGACCTCGACATCGGCCCGGTGCACACGCAGGCCTTCGCCCCCGCCGGTGGCATCCAGTGCGGCCAGCCGCAGCCGCTGCAGGTCGTGAAGGACGCTCCTGACACGGTGCAGGCCGGCGACTCGTTCACCCAGACCATCACCGTCACCAACACCGAGCCGGTGTGCACGCTCACCGCGGTGAAGGTCACGGACCTCATCACCGGGCCGGCCGGCAGCACCGTCACCAGCACCGACCCCGCGGCGGACTCCGTCGTGGGCAGTCCTGAGTCCGGTGGCATCGCGGTCACGTGGAACAACATCGGCGACATCGGACCGGGCGCGTCCAAGGTGCTGAAGGTGATCGTGAAGACCGACCTGAACGCACCGAACGGCTCCAAGTTCCACGACGACGCGACCGCATCGGGCACGTGCAACGGCACGCCGCGCGATGGAAGCGCATCGCTCGACAAGCCGGTCGTGACCAACCAGCAGGTGCGCGTCGACGTCCTGCCCAGGACCGGTGGTGACGACACGGCCCTGCTCGTTGCCGCCGCAGCGTTGATCGGTCTTGCCTTCGGCATCCGCCGCCTGCGCCTCGTGTAACGGCGACGGAGGGCCGGCGAGACCCCAGTACCGTGGGTCGGTGATCCACGAGCGGCTGCGGCCTGTCCTCGAAGCGACGCGGCCACTGGCCGAACGCTTCGCCGCGGCCGACAAGCAGCTCTACCTCGTCGGCGGGATCGTGCGTGACCTGCTGGCCGGGCGCGAGATCGAGCGGCCGGACATCGACCTCACGACCGACGCCCGGCCCGAGGACACGAAGCGCATCCTCGAGGGTTGGGCCGACGCCGTGTGGACCCAGGGCGAGCGGTTCGGCACCATCGGCGCCAAGCGCGACGGCCGCACGTTCGAGATCACGACGCACCGCGCCGAGGCGTACGACCCCGGCTCGCGCAAGCCCGACGTGGCCTTCGGTGACGAGATCGAAGCCGACTTGTCGCGCCGGGACTTCACCGTGAACGCGATGGCGCTCGCGCTGCCGGAGCCTCGTCTCATCGACCCGTTCGATGGTCGCAACGACCTGCTCGTCGACAAGTGCCTGCGAACGCCGCTCGCTCCCGAGGTGTCGTTCAGCGACGACCCGCTCCGCATGCTGCGCGCCGCTCGCTTCATCGCCGGCTACGGCCTCGTGCCTGAGCCTGCGCTCGTCCGGGCGGTCGAGGCGCACCGTGAGCGGCTCGAGATCGTGTCCGCTGAGCGCATCCGTGACGAGCTCGACAAGCTGCTGGTCGTCGAGGACCCCGCGCCCGGGCTGTGGTTCCTCCATGAGACCGGCTTGTTCGACGAGTTCCTCCCGGAGATCGCGGCGATGCGGTTGGAGCAGGACCCGATCCACCAGCACAAGGACGTGCTCGCGCACACGATTGCGGTGGTGGGCAACGTCCGCGCCCGCAAGGACGACGGATCACCCAACCTCATCACGCGGCTGGCCGCCCTGCTCCACGACGTCGGCAAGCCCAAGACCCGCAGCATCGGCGCGCACGGCGTGAGCTTCCACCACCACGAGGTGGTGGGGGCCCGCATGGCGCGCGAGCGCCTCCAGGCCCTGCGCTACCCGGACGACGTCGTGCGCGCGGTGACCCGACTGGTCGAGCTGCACCTGCGCTTCCACGGTTACGAAGAAGGCGACGGCGGTTGGACCGACAGCGCGGTGCGGCGCTACGTGCGCGACGCGGGTGACCTCCTCGACGAGCTGAACGAGCTGACACGGTGCGACTGCACCACGCGCAACGAGCGCAAGGCGACGATGCTGGCCCGGCGCATGGATGCGCTCGAGGCCCGCATCGCCCGTCTCAACGAGCAAGAGGAGCTGCGCGCCATCCGGCCCGACCTGGACGGCGACGAGGTGATGGCGATCCTCGGCCTCGAGCCCGGGCGCGAGGTCGGCAAGGCGATGCGCTTCCTCCTCGACCTCCGCCTCGACGACGGCCCGCTCGGCAAGGACGAGGCCGAGCGCCGCCTCCGCGAGTGGTGGGCGAACCAGACCTAGCCCCGAGCGAACTTTGGCGCTAGGCGGTGTGATGGCACCGCCTCGCATCCAACATTCGTTATATGCCGAGCTTTCTTGCGCGCACGATGAGCGTGGACGGCACCCAGCGCATCGCCTCGGTCCAGTGCCGGCCCCTGGCCTGCGCGCGGCTGGGCTC
>JBEEGB010000195.1:0-12219 GCA_041166585.1 Acidimicrobiaceae bacterium | reverse complement strand
TTCCGGACCGCGTGGATCGACATCGACGAGAGCGCGTACCAAGCGAAGGTGAGCGAGCGATGAGCGTGCGCCTGGCCGATGTGTGCGTCGCTGCCATCGCCGATTGCTTCCGAGGCGACGGGGAGATCGTGGCCAATCCCATTGGCACGATTCCGATGATCGGTGGGCGCCTGGCCAGGGCCACCTTCGAGCCGAACCTGATGATGACCGACGGCGAGGCGATGCTCATCGCCAACGACGAGGCGTTCGAGTGGCCCCGCGGCAAGGTCGTCGAGACGTACAACCCCTACCGGCTGATGTTCGACATGGTCTGGTACGGACGCCGGCACGTGATCATGGGCGCCAGCCAGATCGATTCGTTCGGCAACCAGAACTTCGCGGCGGTCGGCCCCGACTATGCAAAGCCGAAGGCGCAGCTGCTCGGCTTCCGCGGAGCGCCTGGCAACACCGTCAACGACCCGACGTCGTACTGGATCCCGAACCACAGCCCGCAGATCTTCGTGGAGAAGGTCGACGTGGTCACCGGCGTCGGCTGGGACCGCGCCGCGGCAGCAGGACCGGCCGCGACGCGCTACTTCGGCTTGCGGCGCGTCGTCACCAACCTCGCCACGCTCGACTTCGGCGGCCCCGACCACCGCATGCGCCTCGTCGCGGTGCACCCGGGCGTCACCGTCGATGACGTCGTGGCCGCCACCGGCTTCGAGCTCGCCATTGCTGAGCACGTGAACGAGTCGCGCCTGCCGTCCGACGAGGAGCTCCACCTCATCCGCGAGGTCATCGACCCCACCGCCCTCCGCGAAAAGGAAGTCCCAGACCCAACCTGACACCAACTGGCGTGCGGTACGGGACGTATGTCCCCCTAACGCACGCCAGAACGTCAGGTTTGGGGCTGGTCGAGGCCGGCCATGGCGCGGAACTCGGCGGTGGTGTTGGTCACGGGGAACGGGTCGGACGGCTCAGGGATGCCCAGGCCCGCGCACAGCGGGCCCCATCCGTCTTGCGGCTGCCAGTCGATGAGCTGTGACGCCGGCACCTCGGCCCGCACGGTCGCGTTGTGGCGCTCGTAGGCCGCCTTGCACGCGGCCTCGTCGGGGAAGTCGGGAGTGAGGCGCTTCATCATCGCGGTCGCCATCGCGGTCCACTCGCCCCTGTCGGGGCCCCCGATCGGACCGTCGCCGCCGAGGGCCTCGAAGATCGTCCTGCTGGCGCTGGTCCACCACTCGTCCGCCGACCGGCGGCTGGAAAGCAGCACCTTCGCGTCCGGGTAGGCCGCCGAGATGGACTGCCACACGCCGCCGCCGGGCCAGTCCACCGTCGCGTCGTATCCGTCGAACACCGCGGGCCAGTCGACGGGCTCGTCGATCATCGCCGCGTGCCACACGGGCACGTGCTCAGGGTGCGCGAACACCTCGACCATGTGGTAGCAGGGCGCGCCGAGAAGCTGTTCGAGCGCGAGCTTGAGCGAGTGCGTGCCGGTGCGGCCGAGGCCTGCACCCACGATGCGGATGGTCATGGCGGGGGAGTCTGCCTGGTTCGACTGAGGCGCGCCCGACCCATAGCCTGACGGGGTGTCAGATCCACTGCGCACCCGGTTCTGCGGCCTCGTCGGCGTGGACCTGCCGATCGTGCAGACCGGCATGGGCTGGGTGTCAGGTGCCCGCCTCACGGCCGCGACCAGCGCCGCCGGTGGCCTCGGGATCCTCGCGGCGGTGACGATGACGGCCGACGAGCTGCGCACCGCGGTGCGCGAGGTGAAGGAGCGCACGGCCAACCCGTTCGGCGTGAACTTCCGCGCCGACCAGCCCGATCTCGCCGAGCGCATCGCGTTCGTCGCGGCGCAGGGCACCAAGGTCGTGTCGTTCGCGGGGGCTCCGACCAAGGACGCCATCTCGCGCCTGCACGATGCCGGCGTGCTCGTCATGCCGACGGTCGGCGCGCGGCGCCACGCCGAGAAGATGCTCGAGTGGGGGGTGGACGCGTTGATCGCGCAGGGCGGCGAGGGTGGTGGTCACACCGGCACCGTCCCGACCTCACTGCTGCTGCCCGAGGTCGTGGACGCGGTCGGCGCGGAGATCCCGGTGCTCGGCGCCGGCGGGTTCCACGACGGCCGCGGGCTGGTCGCCGCGCTCGCGTACGGCGCCGATGGCGTCGCCATGGGCACGCGGTTCCTGCTCACCCAGGAGAGCCGTGTCCCCGACGCGGTGAAGCAGCTCTACCTCGCGGCCGCGGTGACGGACACGGTCGTCACCACTGCGATCGACGGTGCGCCGCAACGAGTGATCCGCACGGACGTCGTCGATCGCATCGAGCGGGCGTCGGCGCTCACCCGGTTCCCGAAGGCGTTGCTGGCGGCGAACCGGTTCCGCCGCGACACCGGCACGTCAGCGCGCGATCTCCTGCGGGAGGGTCTGGCCATGCGCAAGCACCAAGACCTCACGTGGAGCCAGCTCGCGCTCGCCGCCAACGCCCCGATGCTCATCAAGGCGACGATGGTCGACGGCAAGCCCGACGTCGGCATCCTCCCCACCGGTCAGGTCACCGGCGTGATCGCCGAGCTGCCGACCGTGGCCGAGCTGCTCGACCGCATCATGGTCGAGGCCGCCTCGACCCTGAAGCGGCTCCAGGGCTAGGCCGCCGTGGATCTGACCTGGACCGACGAGCAGGAGGCGTTCCGCGCCGAGGCCCGCGGCTGGCTCGAGGCGAACGTCCCGCGCGGCCTGCCGTCGGGCGACACGCGTGAAGGGTTCGCGTTGCACCGCGAATGGGAGCGACTGCTGTTCGAGCATCGATGGGCGGTCGTGTCGTGGCCCGAGGAGTACGGCGGCCGCAACGCCTCCCTGTGGGAGTGGCTGCTGTTCGAGGAGGAGTACTACCGGGCCGGTGGCCCCCAACGCGTCACGCAGAACGGCATCTTCCTGCTGGCGCCGACCGTCTTCGAGCTCGGGACCACGGAGCAGCAGGACACGATCCTGCCCCGCATGGCCGCGGCCGACGACCTCTGGTGCCAGGGTTGGTCCGAGCCCAACGCCGGCTCTGATCTCGCGAGCATCACCAGCCGCGCCACCAAGGTCGACGGCGGTTGGGTGCTGAACGGCCAGAAGACGTGGACGACCCGCGGCGCGTTCTGTACCCACCTGTTCGGCCTGTTCCGGTCCGACCCCGCGAGCGAGCGTCACAAGGGCCTGACCTACTTCCTCGTGCCCCTCGACACCGAAGGCGTCACCGTGCGCGGCTTCGGGCGCCTCGACGGGGACGAGGGCTTCGCCGAGGTGTTCTTCGAGGACGCGCTCATCCCGGACGACGCGGTGCTGGGCGACGTCGACCAGGGCTGGTCGGTGGCGATGGCCACCACAGGATCCGAGCGCGGCCTCACGCTGCGATCACCCGGCCGCTTCCTCGCGACGACCGCACGGCTCATCGAGCTCTACCGCGAGTCCGGCGAGCCCGACCCGCTGCTGCGCGACCGCATCGTGCGCTGCTGGATGGAGGCCGAGGCCTACCAGCTCTTCACGCTCGGGACGGTCACCACGATGGCCGACGGTGGCGCGGTGGGCGCCGAGTCGAGCCTGAACAAGCTCTGGTGGTCCGAGCTCGACGTGGCGTTGCACGAGACCGCGCTCGATCTGCTCGGCCCTGACGCCGAGCTCGAGCACGGCTGGTCGAAGGGATGGCAGTTCGCGCTGTCGGGTCCCATCTACGCCGGCACCAACGAGATCCAACGAAACATCGCCGCCGAGCGCGTCCTCGGCCTCCCGCGCCGATGAAGCTCTCCTTCGAACCCGACCAGCTCGCGCTGCGCGATGCGGTGCGCGACCTGCTGCGCAAGGAGTGCACGCCGGATGTGGTGCGCAAGGCGTGGGAGGCCCCGGCGGGCGAGCTCGACCGTGGCGTGTGGGACGCGCTGGCCGACATGGGTGTGCTGTCCGTCCTCGTGCCGGAGGCAGATGGCGGCCTCGGGCTCGACTTCACGTCGCTCGTGCTCGTCCTCGAGGAGACGGGTCGCGTGGCGCTCCCGCACCCGATCGTCGACACCGCCGCGGTGGCGGCGCCTCTCGCCGGCGCTGATGGCTCCTTGGTCGCGGCCTGCCTCGGCGGCGCACCCGTGCCGTGCGCCGACGACGCCGATCGGTTCCTCGTCGACCACGAAGGCGCGCTCCTGTTGCTCCCGCGCGAGGGCGTGCAGCTCCGATCCCTCGACACGGTCGATCGATCTCGGCGTCTTGCGCAGCTGATCGGTGTCAACCGCTCGACCGCGACCGTCATCACCGAGAGCGCCACGGAGCTGGAGGACGCGTTCGATCGCGGCGTGCTCGGGGCGTCCGCGCAGCTCCTCGGCCTCGCGCAGACGATGCTCGACCTCACCGTCGGCTACGTGAAGGAGCGCCACCAGTTCGGCGTGCCGATCGGCTCGTTCCAAGCGGTGAAGCACCATCTCGCCGACGCGCTCAAGGCGCTCGAGTTCGCCCGTCCCACCACCTACCGGGCCGCGTGGTCGGTGGCGAACGGTTCGCCCGACCGCCGCCGAGATGTCGCGATGGCCAAGGCGATGGCATCGGACGCGGCCCAGCTCGTCGGACGGACGGCGCTGCAGTGCCACGGCGCCATCGGCTACACCGTCGAGTACGACCTGCACCTCTACCTCAAGCGCACCTGGGCGCTCGCCCGCAGCTGGGGCGATGCCGCCTGGCACCGAGACCGCGTTGCCACCTACCTAGGAGTCTGACCGAGCATGCCCCACAAGCCCGAAGCCTTCATCGTCGACGCCGTCCGGAGCCCCGTGGGTCGCAGGGGTGGCGGGTTGTCGCAGGTGCACCCTGCTGACCTCGGCGCCCACTCGATCACCGCGCTCGTCGATCGCACCGGCATCGACCCTTCGGTCGTGGACGACGTGGTGTTCGGGTGCGTCGACACCGTCGGCGGCCAAGCCGGTGACATCGCCCGCACGTGCTGGCTGGTGGCCGGCATGCCCGAGCACGTTCCCGGCACGACCGTCGATCGCCAGTGCGGCTCGGCGCAGCAGGCCGTCCACTTCGCCGCTCAAGCGGTGATGGCGGGCGTGATGGACGTCGTCGTGGCTGGCGGCGTGCAGCAGATGTCGATGATCCCCATCAGCTCGGCGATGACGCTGGCCGAGCCGCTCGGCTTCACCGACCCGTTCACCGGATCCGAGGGTTGGGTGAAGCGCTACGGCGACGGCGAGGTGAGCCAGTTCCGTGGCGCGGAGCTCATCGCCGAGAAGTGGGACATCAGTCGGGAGGACATGGAGGCGTTCGCCGTCGAGTCGCACGAGCGGGCGCTGCGGGCGAGGGCCGAGGGCCGCTTCGAGAAGGAGATCGCTCCGCTCAACGGGCTCACGTTCGACGAGGGCCCTCGCGAGCCGAACTGGGACAAGATCCGCTCGCTGCCCACGCTCGTCGAGGGCGGACGCGTCACCGCGGCGGTCGCGTCGCAGATCTCGGATGCATCCGCTGCGCTCCTCGTCGTGAGCGAGAAGGCGCTCGCCGACCACGAGCTCACCCCACGCGCCCGGATCCACCACATGAGCGTGCGCGCCGACGACCCGATCTACATGCTCACCGCACCCATCCCGGCCACTCGCTACGCGCTCGAGCGGAGCGGGCTGACGATGGACGACATCGACCTGGTCGAGATCAACGAGGCGTTCGCATCGGTCGTCCTCGCCTGGCAGAAGGAGCTCGACGTCGACCTCGCGAAGGTGAACGTGAACGGTGGCGCCATCGCGCTCGGTCATCCGCTCGGGGCGACGGGCGCAAGGCTGATGACGACGATGCTCAACGAGCTGGAGCGGACCGGCGGCCGCTACGGCCTGCAGACGATGTGCGAGGGTGGCGGGCAGGCCAACGTCACCATCATCGAGCGGTTGTAGGAGAAGCATGCACGATCTCGTGATCCGCGGCGGAACCGTCGTCGACGGGACAGGGTCTCCGGCGCGGACCGCCGACGTCGCGATCACCGACGGCGTGGTGACCGAGGTGGGAGCTGTCGAGGGCGCGGCGCGCCGGACCATCGATGCGGACGGGGCCCTCGTGACGCCAGGGTTCGTCGACATCCACACCCACTACGACGGCCAGGCGACGTGGGACCCGTTGCTCACACCTTCGGGCTGGCATGGCGTCACGACGATCGTGATGGGCAACTGCGGCGTCGGCTTCGCGCCCGTCCAACAGGACCGGCACGAGTGGTTGATCGGGCTCATGGAAGGCGTCGAGGACATCCCCGGCGCGGCACTCGCAGCCGGCATCGAGTGGGGTTGGGAGAGCTTCCCCGAGTACCTCGACGCCATCGACCGGGTGCCCAAGGCGCTCGACATCGGCACCCAGGTGCCGCACGGGGCAGTGCGCAGCTACGTGATGGGCGATCGCGGCGCCCACAACGAGCCGGCCACCGCGGACGACATCGCGGCGATGGCCGAGATCGTCCGTGATGGCATCCGCGCCGGGGCGCTCGGGTTCTCCACGTCGCGGACGCTCGCCCACCGGGCCATCGACGGCGAGCCGGTGCCGGGCACGTTCGCCGCGGAGGACGAGCTGTTCGGCATCGGCCGCGTCCTCGGCGAACTCGGCGCCGGTGTGTTCGAGCTCGCGCCGGCGGGTGCGCTCGGTGAAGACCTCGCCGCCCCTGAGAAGGAGGTGGCGTGGATGCACCGGCTGGCCCTCGAGATCGGCCGGCCCGTCAGCTTCGGTCTCACGCAGAACAACAACGACCCGGACCAGTGGCGACGGTTGCTCGCCATGTCGGCGCAGGCGGCGTCGGACGGTGCGCAGGTGCGGCCCCAGGTGCACGGGCGAACCGTGTCGATCCTCCTCGGGTTCCAGACGTTCCACCCGCTGTCGTTCACCGGCACCTGGACCGCGAGAGGACTCGGTCTGCTCGGCTGGAAGGAGCAGGTCGCCAAGATCACGGGCGACGCCGAGGTGCGCGACGCGCTGCTCGCCGACCTGCGGGCCATGGCCGACGATCCGTTCCTCAACGGGTTCATGGCACCCGAGCACGTGTACCTGCTCGGCGACCCGCCCGACTACGAGCCCGGCCCGTCCCAGAGCGTGGCCGGCGTGGCCGAGGCGAGGGGGGCCGACGTGTGGGCGACGTTCCTCGACCTGCTCCTCACGGACGATGGGCGTGAGCTGCTCAACTCACCGATCCTGAACTACAGCAACGGCAACCTCGACGCGACGCGCGAGATGCTCGTGCACCCCACGTCGGTGTTCGGGCTCGGCGACGGTGGCGCGCACGCCGGCCAGACGTGCGACGCCAGCACGACGACGTCGCTGCTGTCGTACTGGTCGCGCGATCGCAGCCACGATCGCCTCGCGCTCGAGGACGCGGTGCACAAGATCACCGGTGCCACCGCCGACATGTACGGGCTCGGCGACCGGGGACGGCTCGTGCCGGGCCTCAAGGGCGACGTGAACGTGATCGACTACGAGCACCTCCAGCTGCACCGGCCCGAGCTCGTCGCCGACCTTCCTGCTGGTGCCTCCCGGCTCATCCAGCGAGCTGACGGCTACGTCGCGACCGTCAACGCGGGCCAGGTCACCTTCGAGTCGGCGGAAGACACCGGAGCCCGTCCGGGCGTGCTGCTGCGCGGAGCCCGCTGATCCTCCACCGGCTCGTCCTCGCGTCAGCATCACCAGCGCGCCTGCGCCTGCTCGAGCAGGCGGGGTTCGCGCCCGAGGTGATCGTCTCCGGGATCGACGAGGACGAGGTGGTCGAGACCGATCCTGCTGCCCTCGTGCTCGAGCTGGCACGGCGCAAGGCGCGTGCTGTCGCCGCGGAGGTGCACGGCGATGCGCTGGTCGTCGGGTGCGATTCGGTGCTCGACGTCGACGGCACGGTTCATGCCAAGCCCTCGAGCGTCGACGAAGCGCGTCAGCGGCTGCGCGCCTTGCGTGGGCAGTCAGCCGTGCTGCGGACGGGCCATTGTGTGATCGACACCGCCTCCGGTCAGGAGAGCACGGGCGTGGCCTCGACGACCGTTCGCTTCGGCGAGTTCAGCAACGCGGAGCTCGAGACCTACCTCGCGACGGGCGAAGCGCTCGCGGTCGCGGGCGCGTTCACGCTCGATGGGCGCTCGGCGCCGTTCGTCGACGGCGTGGACGGCGATCCGTCCAACGTCATCGGCCTCTCGCTGCCGCTCCTGCGCCGCCTGCTGCTCGATCTCGGCGTCTCGATCACCGAGCTGTGGACGTCGTGAAGATCGGGCCCCTGATGGTCGACCCGCCGGTCGTGCTGGCCCCGATGGCGGGCGTCACCAACACCGCGTTCCGGCGCGTCTGCCGCGGCTTCGGCGGCGGCCTGTACGTGAGCGAGATGATCACCGCTCGGGCGCTGGTCGAAGGCAACGCCCGCACGTTGAAGATGCTGTCGTTCGCGCCGGACGAGCGGCCCCGCAGCGTGCAGCTCTACGGGGTGGATCCGTCAACGATGGCTGTGGCGGTCACTCGGCTCGTCGACGAGCTCGAGGTCGACCACGTCGACCTGAACTTCGGTTGTCCCGCCGCAAAGGTGACGCGCAAGGGCGGCGGCGCAGCGCTCCCGCTGCACCATGTGCTGTTCGAGCGCATCGTGCGTGCCGCGGTGCGCGCGGCGGGGCCGATCCCGGTGACGGTCAAGCTCCGTCTCGGTGTGAGCGACGAGCTGCATACGTTCCTCCGCTGTGGGTTGGCCGCCGCGGGTGAGGGCGCCGCGGCTTTGGCGCTGCACGCCCGCACGGCCGAGCAGCACTACGCCGGCGCGGCCGACTGGTCGGCGATCGCTCAGCTGCGCTCGGTGGTGCCGCCGGACGTGCCGGTGCTCGGCAACGGCGACATCTGGGAGGCCGGCGACGCGCTCGCCATGGTCGAGCGGACGGGTTGCGACGGCGTGGTCGTGGGTCGAGGGTGCCTCGGCCGGCCATGGCTGTTCCGCGACCTCGCCGACGCGTTCGCGGGACGGCCGGCGCAGGCGCAGCCGCGGCTCGGCGAGGTCGTCGCCGTGATGCAACGCCACCTCAGCCTGCTGTGCGAGCACGCGGGTGACGAGCCAGGGGTGAGGGAGTTCCGCAAGCACCTGAGCTGGTACCTCCTCGGCTTCCCGGTCGGCACCGCGGCTCGTCGCGCGATGGCGTTGGTCGAGGGGCGCGCCGAGCTCGACGAGCGGTTGGCGCTTGTGGCCGCTGAGCAGGGCACGATCCGCATGCCCGACGAGGCCCGCCGTCTGCCGCGGGGCCACACCACCGGCCCCCGCCGGGTCGTCCTCCCCGACGGCTGGCTCGACGACCTCGACGACCCCAACCCCCCAGCAGGCGCCGAGCTGCTGGTCTCCGGCGGCTAGCTCAACGAATGTTGGATGGGAGACGGTGTGATCACACCGCCTCGCGGCGAAGTTCGAGCGTCAGATGTTGAAAAACGCGGAGAACGCGAGGGCGGCGGCGGTCGCGACGTTGACGGAGTCGACGGTGTCGGTCATCGGGATGCGCACGCGGTGGTCGGCGGCGGCGAGCGCGGCGTCGGACAGGCCGGGTCCCTCGGCGCCGAGCACGAACGCGACCCGTTCGGGCGGCGCGGCGGCCAGCTCGCCGATGGGCGTTGCGGTCGCTTCGGGCGTGAGCGCGAGGACGGTGAAGCCCGCGGCGCGGACCGCGTCGAGTCCTGTCGGCCAAGGCTCGACACGGGCGAACGGGATGTTCAGCACGTGGCCGAGCGAGACCCGCACGATGCGCCGATAGAGCGGGTCGACGGTGCGCGGGTCGAGCAGCACCGCGTCGATGCCGAACGCGGCGGCGTTGCGGAAGAGCGACCCGAGGTTCTCGAGGTCGTTCAGGCCCTCGAGCACCGCCACCCGCTGGGAACCGCGGAGGAGCTCGTCGGGCGACGGCAGCGGCAGCCGGGTCGCGGCCGCGACGACACCGCGGTGCAGGTCGAAGCCGACCGTCGCCTTCAGGACATGGTCGTCCGCGACGTAGACGGGCACGTCGAGCTCCGCCACGAGCGGCTCGACGCGAGCGAGCTTGCGTTCGGACACGAACACCGAGCGGACGGGGTAGGGCGAGCGCAGCAGGCGTTCGAGCACCGTGATGCCCTCGGCGATGAAGATCGGTGCCGCCGTGCGGCCGTCGCGCAACCCGACGTAGTCGGCGACGCGCGAGTCGGCCGCGTCGTCGATCGCGACGATCACCCGGCCAGCGGCGCCAACGCGTTCGCGAGCGGCTCGAGGATCGCGGGCGTGTGGGGAGGCGGCAGGTACACGATCCCGAGGTCGAGACCGGCCTCGGCGAGCGCGGCGGCCTCGTCGACGGTCTCGCCGATGTTCGCCGGGTCGAGGCGCAGGTGGGTCGAGATCATGATCTCGGACGGGTTGCGTCCGATCCGGCCGCAGTGCTCCTCGAGCACCTTGCGCTTGGCCTCGAGCACCTCGACCCCACCGCCCGGGAAGTTCCAGTGCTGCGCCCAACGCGCAACCGCGCGCAGGGTCCGCTTCTCGCCACCGCCTCCGATGACGATCGGTGGATGCGGACGTTGCACCGGCTTGGGCTCACACCGCGCCGCGGTGAGCTGGTAGTGCGTGCCTTGGAAGTCGGCCTCGGTCTCGGTGAGCAGCTTGACGATGACCTCGACCGCCTCGTCGAAGCGATCGAACCGCTCCTTGAGCGGAGGCAGCTCGATGCCGTACGCATCGCACTCCTCCTGGTTCCACCCGGCGCCCAGCCCGAGCTCCAAGCGACCGTTGGAGATGACGTCGAGCGTGGCCGCCATGTTCGCCAGCACCGCGGGATGGCGGTAGACGTTCCCGGTGACGAGCACGCCGACGCGCAGCCGCTTCGTGGCCTGCGCGAGCGCGGTGGTGGTGACCCAGCCCTCGAGGCACGGACCGGTCGGGTCGGAGAAGATCGGGTAGAAGTGGTCGAACGTCCAGGCCGACTCGAACAGCTCGATGTCGTCGGCGGCCTTCCAGACGTCGAGCATGTCGGCGAAGGTCGTGTGCTGGGGCGAGGTCTTGATGGCGAAGCGCATGCTCCTAGTCTTGCCGCCCATGCGAAGGATCGTCTGCAAAGCGCTCGCTCCCCTCGACCAGCTCGTCGTGGACGAGCTCGATCCGCTGCTGGCCGAGCCCGGGCGCGTGGTCGTCGACGTTGCCGCGGCGGGCGTCAACTTCGTCGACGCGCTGATCGTGCAGGGCCTCTACCAGCTCAAGCCGGCGACACCGTTCACGCCCGGAGGGGAGGTCGCCGGTGTGATCTCAGCTGTCGGCGACGGCGTCGAAGGGTGGTCGGTCGGCGACAGGGTGATGGTGATGACCGGCTTCGGCGGGTTCGCCGACCAGATCTCGGCCAGCCCGCTGTCGCTCCTTCGCCTCCCCGAGGCGATGACCTTCGGCCAGGCCGCGAGCTTCATCCAGAGCTACGGCACCATGCTGTTCGCGCTCACGCTCCGCACGACGGTCGTGGCCGGCGAGACGATCCTCGTGCTCGGCGCCGGTGGTGGGATCGGCCTTGCCGCCGTCGACGTCGCCCGCGCCCTCGGCTTGCGCGTGATCGCGGCGGCGTCCTCGTCCGAGAAGCTGGAAGCCGCGCAGGCGATGGGTGCCGAATCCGTGATCGCCTACGAGGACGAAGACCTCAAGGCGCGCGCCCGCGAGCTGTCGGGCGGCGGCGTCGACGTCGTGGCCGACCCGGTCGGCGGACGTCACGCCGAGCCCGCGCTGCGGACCTTGCGGGTGGGAGGCCGCTACCTGGTGATCGGGTTCGCCGGCGGTGCCATCCCGACGATCCCGCTCAACCAGGTGCTGCTCAGCAACCGCACGGTCGTCGGCATCGAGTGGGGCGGCTGGGTTTTCACCCACCCCGAGGAGAACCGGAAGCTCATCGACGAGCTGCTGACCATGGTCGCGGCGGGTCGGCTGCACCCG
Source organism: Acidimicrobiaceae bacterium (assembly GCA_041166585.1). Lineage (GTDB taxonomy): Bacteria > Actinomycetota > Acidimicrobiia > Acidimicrobiales > JACDCH01 > JBEEGB01. The sequence goes on along the minus strand of JBEEGB010000195.1, from coordinate 312 downwards.
GCCGAGCCGGTGACCTACCCGCTGACCGAGGCGGCGCGCGCGCTCACCGACCTGATGGAGCGCCGCGTGACCGGCAAGGCCGTCCTCGTCCCCTGACCGCACACAGCAACCGGTTTGTGCGGTGCTGACTTTGGTTTTCGCGAAGAAATCACCGCACAAACAAGCCACGGCGCGGGCGCGTCACTGACGTTCGGCGACGATCTTGGCCTGGCGGTCGAGGATCGGGAGCACGACGTCCGCCGGTGCGCTCGGGAGGTCGAACACGCACTCGGTGACGCCGACCTTCTCGAAGTGATCGAGCTTGCCGTGATC
>JBEEGB010000194.1:0-4957 GCA_041166585.1 Acidimicrobiaceae bacterium | reverse complement strand
AACCTGCGCTATGCGAAGGAGCGGCATCAGTTCGGTGTGCCCATCGGTTCGTTCCAAGCGGTGAAGCACAAGCTGGCCAACATGTTCGTGGCCATCGAGCGGGCCCGTGCCACCGCGCTGTTCGCGGCGGCCACCATCGAGGAGGACGACCCTCGGCGGACGATCGCGGCGTCGATGGCCAAGGCGGCTGCCGGCGAGGCCCAGAGACTCGACGCCCAAGACGGCATCCAGCTGCTGGGCGGCATCGGCTACACGTGGGAGCACGACCAGCAGCTGTGGGTGAAGCGGGCCAAGGCCGCCGAGCCCCTCTTCGGCTCCGCGGCCTTGCATCGCCAACGCATCGCCTCACTGCTCGGGTTGTAACCGAGTCCCCTCCCAGCCCGAACTTCGGAGCGAACGTTGCGCAATTCGCAACGTTCGCATCCAACATTCGCAGTCGGGGGGGCTAGAAGCAGACGTCCAGCCTTGGGGGGGCGCGGAAGGTCATGCCGGTGATGTAGGGGGGCTCGGCATCGGAGTCGATCCGCAGGTCCGGGAGGCGGTCGAGGACGCGTTCGAGCACGACCTTCGTCTCCATGCGGGCCAGGTGCATCCCGAGGCACATGTGCGGGCCCGACGCGAACGCGATGTGGGCACCGGCGGGACGGAAGATGTCGAAGTCCTCGGGATGGTCCCACCGGCGCTCGTCGTGGTTGGCCGCGCCCATGTTGACGACCATCACCGCGCCGGCGGGCACGTCGACGCCGACGACCGAGGTGTCCTCGGTGGCCGTCCGCATGATCGTGAGCAGCGGTGGCTCCCAGCGCAGCCCTTCCTCGATCGCCTGCGGGAGCAGCGAGCGGTCCTTCTGCAGCGCGGCGAGCTGGTCGGGATGGGTGAGGAGCCCGAAGGAGAGGTTGCTCGACGACCGGTAGGTGGTCTCTGCGCCGGCGGGCAGCAGCAGCCGGCAGAACGCGATGATCTCGTCGTCGGTGAGCTGGTGACCTTCGTGCTCGGCCGTGGCGAGCACGCTGATCATGTCGCGCCCTGGGGCATCGCGACGCTCGTTCACGAAGCCGAGCAGGTAGTCGTAGAGCCCCTTCGACGCGTTCATCGCCTTCTCGAAGTCCACGCTCACGCTGATGAGCTCGACCGTCCAGCGATGGAACTGCGGGAGGTCGGCGCGAGGCAGTCCGAGCAGCCCGGCGATCACGTTCACCGGGAACGGGAAGAACAGCTGGCTCACGAGGTCGGCGCGACCGGTGTCGATGAACGAGTCGATGCACTCGTCCACGATCGGGCCCACGAGCTCGCTCTCCCACTGCTCCATCGCCTTGCGGGTGAACGCCTGCTGGATCACCGACCGGTAGCCGTGGTGCTCGGGCTCGTCCATCTCCAGGATCGTGTGGCCCATCACCGCGCCCATGACCTCCGCGTACCCGGAGGACGAGAAGCGCCTGCCGTCGCGCAGCACCTCGCTCACCGCGTCGTAGCTCGACACCGTGAACACCGGCGGCGCCTCGGAGAGGTCGAAGCCCGGGTCGGCATCGGGCGCCAGCCCCATGAGCTGCAGGAGATCGGCCTTCGTCACGCCGACCTTGCGCATCTCGACGAAGTCGGGGTACGGGTCGCTGACGATCCCTGCGCCCACCGAGCGGTTGAACGCCTCGAACGGATCGAGCTCTTCTTCCATGGGTGACTCTCCGAACCTGACGCTGGTGTCAGGAAACTAGCACCACCTCGCGACTACGTTCTTCGCCCGTGGGGGTCACCGAAGGTCTTGCGCGGCGGGCCGCGGTCTACGGCTCGTTCCCTGTCGTCGCGCTGGCGGCGACGGTGATGCTCGAGACCGGCGAGCGGGGCTCGCTCTCCCAAGCCGCGGATGGGATCCAGGCCCAGTTCCACGTCTCCGACTTCTGGATCGGCGCGCTGCCGAGCGCGATGGCGCTCATCGGTGCAGTCGGCTCGCTCCCGTTCGGCTTCCTCGCCGACCGCACACGACGGGTCTTCCTCCTGGCCGGCGCGATGGCGCTCTGGACGCTGGTGATGGGCCTCAACGCGCTCGCACCGTCGTTCATCTTCCTCTTCGCCACCCGGCTTGGCGTCGGCGTGGTCGAAGCCAACGGGCCGGCCGCGGTGTCGTTGCTCTCCGACTACTACCCGGTGCAGGACAGGGCCAAGAGGATCGGGCTGTACAACTCGGGCGCGCTCGTCGGCAGCGCGCTCGGCCTCGGCCTCGGCGGCGTGGTCGTCGACCAGTGGGGTTGGCGCGCGGCGTTCTGGATGTGGATCCCGCTCGGCATCGCCACCGTCCTCATCCTGCTGCGCACGCCCGAACCGGCTCGCGGCCACCAGGACGCCGACTTCCACGACGACATGGCCGCGTTCGACAGCCCGATGGCCGGCGTCGACGCCTCCGAGCTGGCCGGGCGGCTCTCGCTCCCGGAGCCGGTTCGCGTCGGGACGCTCGACTACGCGCGCTGCGGCTGGAAGGACGCGTATCGCGAGATCCTCCGCATCCGCAGCATGTGGTTCGGTGTGCTCGGCATCACCATCTCGCAGGCGCTGCTCTCCGGCCTCGGCTTCTGGGGTGTGCCCTACTTCAAGGAGGTTCACCACCTCAGCGCCAGCGCGGCCGGCGGCTACGTGATCATCTTCGGGCTGGGCGCGGCGATCGGTGTCGTCACCGGCGGGTTCGTGGCCGACCGGATCCTGCGCAGGGGTGTCGTCAACGCGCGCATCTACGTCGTCGTGGTGTCGTCGATCGTCGCCACCATCGCGTTCATCCCCGCGTTCTTGAGCACCGAGCTGCTCGTGACGCTCCCGTTGTTCTTCGTCGGCGGGATCTTCCTCACCCTGCCCGTGGCACCGGCGGACGCGCTGCTGACCGACGTCGTCGTCGCGCCGCTGCGGGGGCGCGCCGCCGGCCTCCGGTCGGTGGTCCGCAGCGTGGCAGGCCTCATGCCTCTCGTCATCGGCGGCCTCAAGGGGATCTACGACCTGCGGGTGGCGCTCGTGATCGTGACGCCGGTGTACGCGATCGGTGGACTGATCATGCTCATGGCCGCGAGGACCTACCCCGGCGACCTCGCCTTCGTGGTCGCCGAGTCGCGACGCCTCCAGGACCAGCAGGCCGCCCCAACCTGACGCCAACGTCAGTGACCTGCCAACATCTGGGCCACCATGACGACCGACCACGTGATCCTCGCCACCGCCCCGTTGCGCGGCGCAGGGCTCGACACCCTGCGCACGCTCGGCGAGGTCGTCGAGGAGCCTTGGATCGACGAGTCCGCGATGCGGTTGATGAACGAGGAGCAGCTCGCGGCGCGCATCTCCGACCTCGGCGCAACCATCGTGATCTGCGAGGCGGACCGCTGCGCCGGCCCCGTGCTCGAGCAGCCGCTCGTCGCCATCTGCTCCACCCGTGGTGACCCGACCAACGTCGACATCCCCGGCGCCACCGCGAAGGGGATCCCGGTGCTCCACGCACCAGGTCGCAACGCCGACGGCGTGGCCGAGATGGCCATTGCCTTGCTGTTCGCCACGAACCGTCACGTGCTCCGCGGCCACCACGACGTGCTCAACGGTGAGATCTTCAGCGGCGGGACCATCCCCTACCAGCGGTTCCGGGCATGGCAGCTCTCCGGCCGCACCGCCGGACTCGTCGGGTTGGGCGCGGTCGGCCGTGCCCTGCGGTGGCGCCTGCAGGGCCTCGGGATGGAGGTGCTGTCCTTCGACCCGTACGCCGCCGACGCCACCCACAAGGACCTCGGCTCGCTGCTCGCAGCGGTCGACGTCGTGTCGATGCACGCCGCGGTCACGCCCGAGACGCTGGGGATGATCGGCGCCGAGCAGTTCGCCCAGATGCGCGACGGCGCCATCTTCCTGAACACCGCGCGCGCCGCCCTGCACGACACCGACGCCCTCGTCGACGCGCTGCGCTCGGGCAAGCTCGCGGGCGCCGGCCTCGATCACTTCGAAGGGGAGATGCTGCCCCAAGGCCATCCGCTGTTCGACCTCCCGACCGCGGTGCTCACCCCGCACATCGGGGGCGCCACCTACGACACCGAGGCGAACCACACCGCGATCATCGCCGACGACCTCGCCCGCCTCCTGAGCGGCGGCCGCCCGAACCACTGCGCGAACAAGGAAGTGCTGGCATGAGCGAGCAGGTCACCAAGCAAGACGTCCTCGACGCGGCGAAGGGGATGCTCACCAAGGGGCTGGTCGCGGGCACGGCAGGCAACGTCTCCGGTCGCATCGACGACGAGCGCATCTGCCTCACGCCGTCGTCGGTCCCGTACGAGACGATGACCGTGGACGACCTCGTCGTCACCGACCTCGACGGAACCGTCATCGAGGGCACCCGTTCCCCCACCACGGAGAAGGCGTTGCACCTGGCGTGCTACCGGCTCTACCCCGAGGTGAAGGGCGTGATCCACTCGCACGCTGCGCACGCCACGATGTTCGCCCTCGTCCACGAGCCCATCCCCGCCATCATCGAGGAGGTGGTCGTGTACCTCGGCGGCGACGTCCCGGTCTGCGACTACAAGGGCACGGGCACCGACGCGCTGGGCGACGAAGCAGCGCGGAACCTCGCCGATCGCAGCGCGTGCATCCTGGCCAACCACGGCATCGTCACCGTCGGCAAGAGCCCCGACAACGCACTGCACAACGCCGAGCTCGTCGAGCGGACGGCGATGATCGTGTGGGGGGCGCGTGCGCTCGGCAAGGAGCTGATCTCGCTGCCGGACAAGGTGAACTCCGACATGGCGGGCGTCTACAAGTACCTGCGCACCAACTAGAACCCCGGTTCGTCCCAGTCGGCGCCGTGCAGCCACTCGAGCGCCCGGCGTCGCTCCCACACGACGTAGGGCTCGACCTCACCGGGCGAGAACCCGACGCTGAGGTCAGCATCCCCGAGCCCCCACGTGACGCACCGGGCGAGATCGAGTGCCTCGCGCAGCGCCTCGGGATC
>JBEEGB010000193.1:0-5510 GCA_041166585.1 Acidimicrobiaceae bacterium | reverse complement strand
ATCCTGAATCGCGAGCGTGCGGAGGTTGGCGAGGTCGGAGCCGGCCTCGGGCTCGCTGAAGCCCTGGCACCAGTGGTCGTCGGCGTTGAGGATGTTGGGCACCCACTCGGCCTTCTGCTCGTCGGTGCCCCAGCGGATGATCATCGGACCGATCTGCCACAGCCCGTTGGCGTTGTAGATGCCGGGCGTCCGCGCCTTCGCCATCTCTTCGGAGTAGATGACGTTCTGGGTGACGGACGCGGCGCGGCCTCCCCACTCCACCGGCCAGTTGATCGCGGCCCAGCGGCCTTCGTTGAGGGCGCGCTGCCAGGCCCTGCGCCGCTCCATCGCGGCCATGATCCCGTGGGCGCCCTGGTCGCCGTCATGCGCCTCGGGATCGGCGGGATCCGCGGTCTCGTCCGTGCCACCCCAGTCGGCCAGGAACTTCGGCAGGTGGTCGTCGAGCCACTCGCGCAGCTCGTCGCGGAACGCAACGTCTTCGGCGCTGTGGGCGAAGTCCATCGTCGGAACGTACCATGACGCCAACGTCAGGTTTCTCCTGACCCCCAGTCGCCGACCGCAGCGAGGCCCGCCCCAACATGGATTTCACGTTCAGTGCCGACCAGGACGACCTGCGCCGCACGGTGCGCTCGTTCCTCGCCAGCCGCAGCACGAAGGCCTACGTCCAAGCGATGGCCGACGACCCGCGCGGCTTCAGCGATGACGTCTGGAACGAGGTCGTGTCCATGAGCTGGCCGGCGCTGCTGGTGCCGGAGCAGCACGGCGGGCTCGGCCTCGGCATGGTCGACATGGTCGTCGTGATGGAGGAGATGGGACGGGCCCTCTTCCCAGGACCGTGGTTCTCCTCGGCCGTGCTCGCGACGCTGGCGGCCCGCCACCTCGGCTTGGCCGATCAGCTCGTGTCGCTCGCGGCCGGAACGACCCGCGGCACGGTTGCACTCGAAGAGGCCGGCGCCGGTGATCCCGTGACGCGTGTGCGCGCCCGCGCCATCCGCAAGCACGGCCGCTGGCGGCTGACGGGCAGCAAGCCGGTCGTGTTCGACGGCCACACCGCGGACTGGGCGCTCGTCGTTGCCCGGACGGAACAGGGCATCGGGACGTTCCTCCTCGAAGCCCCCGGCGGTGAGCTCGTGCCGTCCTGGGACCAGACCCGCAAGGTCACCCGGCTCGAGCTCGACGGTCGCGAAGCGACACCGGTCGGACCGGACGGCGACCACACGCGCCTCTGGCAGCGCATCGTCGACGACGCCAACGTCGCGGTGTGCGCCGAGCTGGTCGGCGTGATGGAAGCTGCGAACGACCTCGCCGTCGAGTACGCGAAGGTGCGCGTGCAGTTCGACCGACCGATCGCCACGTTCCAAGTCATCAAGCACAAGGCCGCCGACATGCTCCACCGCCAGGAGCTGGCTCGCGTGGGCGTGCACTACGCGGCCTGGGCGTCAGACGCAGACGATCCTGTGCGGGAGGAAGCGGCTGCGATGGTCAAGGCCAAGGCCGCGGAGGCGGCCATCGAGGTGACCGGTGAGTGCATCCAGATCCACGGCGGCGTCGGGTTCACGTGGGAGTGCGACGCCCACCTCTACTACCGCAAGGCCAAGCAGGCCGACCTGCTCTTCGGCTACCAGGGGCACCAGCGGCAGCGCCTCGCCGACCTGATCCTGCAACCCGCGTAGGTCAGATGCTCGGGCCCATGGTCGTGGGCGGGGGCTCGTCGTAGGGGAGCGGGCCGGCGTCGTAGCCCGGCCCCGTGGGCGGCCCGCCGGGGCCGCGGCTGTAGGCCCACCACGCGGCACCGGCCAGACCGGCCACCACCACGGCGGCAGCGCCGAGGAGGAGCGGCGTGTTCGAGCCGCCTCCGCCGCCGCCCTTCACGGTTAGGTCAGACGACACGCTGGTCGTCGCGGGGACGAGCGTCGTCGTCGTGGTCGACGACGTCGAGGTGGTGCTCGATGACGTCGTGGTGCTGGACGTCGTCGAGGGCGCCGTGGTCGTCGCTCGTTGCGTCGTCGAGGTGGTCGACGGCGGAGGCGTGGTGGTCGTCGCCACCATCAGCACGATCACCTCGCCCTTGTTCTTGGGGTTGGCGCGGTCGTGGTACGGAAACGTCCCCGGCGTCGTGAACGTGTGCTCGAACACGTCGCCCGGCTTGAGGCAGTTGTCGTTGGCGGGTGTCGTATCGCACATCGGGCTCGAGTCGAACGCCTCACCCGAGCCGGCGTCAGCGGTGACGGAGTGCCCCACCAGCGCCTTGCTGTCGACCGTCCAGAACACCGTGTCCCCGGCATCGATGGTGACGAGCGCCGGATCGAACCCCTTCGAGTCGGAGATGGTGACGTCCGCGTCCTTGGCGAGGGCCGCCTGCGAGCCCACCGCCAGCAGGACGAGGATGAGCGCGGCTGCGATGAGGCGTCGATGCACCCGGGGATTGAACCACGGACTACCGCGCCAGAAGGACCACGCTCGCGTTCGCGCCCCGGCCCACGGTGTGGGCGAGCCCCACCCGTGCGCCTTCGACCTGGCGGGCGCCCGCATCACCGCGCAGCTGGCGCACCAGCTCGACCACCTGACCGAGCGCGGACGCGCCGAGGGGCTCGCCCTTGGAGAGCAGCCCGCCGCTCGGGTTCACCGGGCGGCGCCCGCCGAGCGAGGCGTCCCCGGCCGCGAGCAGTGCCGGCTGGTCGCCCGGCGCGCACAGGCCGAGCTCTTCCCACGCGAGCAGCTCGCGCGCGGCGTCGGTGTCCTGGCACTCGACGACGTCGACGTCGTCGGGGCCGAGACCGGCCGCCGCGTACGCGTTGCTGGCTGCGAGCTGTGACGGGGCCGGGATGCCTGTGTCGTCGATGCCGCTGAGCGGTGTCGACTCCGCCAGCACGCTGCCCGGGAGGTGCGAGCGGAGGCATGCCGCCCGCAGCTGCACGCCCGAGTCGCCGCGGCGCAGCACGACGGCGGCAGCGCCCTCGTTGGGCGAGCACAGCATCCACAGGTGCAGCGGATCGCACACCACCCGCGAAGCGAGCACGTCTTCAGCGGTCACCGGCTTCTGGAACATCGCGTCGGGGTTGAGGGCGCCGTGGGCGCGGTTCTTCACGACGACCGCGGCCAGGTCGGCCTTCGTCAGCCCTGACTCGCGCAGCAGGCGCTGGGCGCGGAGGGCGAAGTATGCGGGCGCCGGCGTCAGCCCGGCCTGCTCTTGCCATGGCTCGAAGAACGATGAGCGGATCATCCCCTTCGGCATCTTCTCCATGCCGAGCACGACGACGCACTCGTGCTCCCCGGCACGGATCGCGCTCGCGGCCAGCGACAGCGCGGCGGCGCCCGACGCGCAGCCGGCCTCGACGTCGACGATCGGGACGCCGGTGAGCGCGAGCGCACCGAGCACACGGTGTCCCGCGGCGACGCCGGAGTAGGCGGTGCCGCAGAACGCGGCTTGGAACCCGCCGCGTCCGATGCCGGCCTCGCGGAGCGCGGCGCGCACCGCGTGCACACCCATGTCGATCACGGACCGGTCGTCGAAGCGCCCGAACGGGTGGAGCCCGACCCCTGCGACCTCGACGCCCGTGCTCATGCCGGCGTGAACGCCCACACGGTGACGTCGCCGATCTGCTCGGTGACGAGGTGCATCGCCTGCCCCTCCGCCAGCGCGGCCGGGTCGCTCTCGGTCAACCGGGACACGACGCGCAGCCCGGCGCCGTCGAGCTCGACCACGCCGAAGCCATAGGGGACGGGACCGTCGTAGCCGGGGGGAGCGGTCGTGACGGCGGTCCACCCCCACAGCGTCCCGGTGGACGGCAGCAGCACGCGCTCCACGTCCTCGGCGCCGGTGAACGGGCACACCGGGTTGAGCGGGAAGTGGTGGTGCCCGCTCGTCGCCGAGTAACCGCCGACCAGGCGCGGGCCGTCGTCCGTCTCGACGACGAGCTCCGGCATCCCGCTCATGTCACACCCTCGCGTGTGAGGCGGTCGAGCTCCGCGTCGTCGAGCCCGAGCAGCTCGCCAAGCACCTGCCGTGTGTGCTCGCCGAGCTTTGGCGCGCCGATGGGCACGGTCGGCGGCTCGCCGACGAAGCGAGGGAACGGCGCCTGCTGGCGCACGGGTCCGATGACGGGATCGTCGACGGACACGAGGTCGCCGCGCGCCGCGACGTGGGGGTCGGCGAAGATGTCCGCGGCCGTGTACGCGGTGGCGACGGGGACGTCATGGGCGATGCACGCGGCCTCGGTCTCCTCGGCAGGCAGCGACGACGTCCACTGGGCCACCAGCCCGTTGATCTCGTCGCTGCGCGCGGCGCGCTCGGCGAGGGTCGCGAAGCGTGGGTCGGTGATGAGGTCCTCACGACCCATGGCCTTGCACAGGCGCGAGAAGTTGGCGTCGCTGCCGGCCACGATGCACACGAACTTGCCGTCCGCGGTCGGGTAGTTGTCGAGCGGCGCCGAGTTGGCGAGGCGGTTGCCTTCGCGCGATCGGACGATGCCGAGCCGGTCGTAGGCCGGGAGCGTCCACTCGAGGATGCGGAGCGCCGCGCCGTACAGCGTCGCGTCGACGACCGCGCCCTTGCCCGACCGGCGCGCGTCGCGCGCGTAGAGCGCAGCCACCGCGGCGTTGGAGGAGAAGACGCCGGTGAGGTAGTCGGTGATCGTCACGCCGACCCGCACCGGTGGACGGTCCGGCTCGCCGGTGAGGTGCATGAGCCCGCCGAACGCGACGCCGACGCGGTCGAGGCCCGGTCGTGAGGAGTTGGGGCCGTCCTGGCCGAAGGCCGAGATGCGCACCCACACCAGGCGGTCGTCGCAGTCGCCGGGGGCGATGTGCCAGCGCTCGAGCGTGCCCGGCCGGAAGTTCTCCACCACCGCGTCGGCCGTCGCCGCGAGGCGGCGGAAGAGGTCCTGACCCTCGGGCGCGCGCAGGTCGATGGTGATGCTCTTGCGTCCGCGTCCCTCCACGGCCCAGAACAGGCTCTGCCCGTCCACGAAGGGGCCGATCTCGCGCATGAAGTCGCCGCCCTTGGGCTGCTCGACCTTGATGACCTCGGCGCCGAGCTCACCGAGGAGACCGGCACAGAACGGCGCCGCGATGCGCGTCCCGAGGTCGATGACCCGAAGTCCCTCGAGAGGTCCACTCACGAGCCCCACCCCTGCCGACCAACCGTTTGTGCGGTGCTGACTTCGGTTTTTCCGAAGCGAGCACCGAACAAACGAGCGGGGTGTGGGTTCATCGCGGGAGCCCGAGGACGCGTTCGCCGATGATGTTGCGCTGGATCTCGTTGGTGCCGGCGAAGATCGACGAGGACTGGTAGTAGAGCCAGCTGCGCTGCCAGCGGCCGTCACCGGGGTTGTCGTGGGCGCCGCGCCACAACGGCGCGGCCGGTCCGAGCACTGCCATGGCCGTCTCGTGCAAGCGCTTGCTCATCTCGCTCCAGTACAGCTTGAGCGTGCTGCCCTCGGGACCGAGCTCACGGCCGTGCGCCAGCCGCGAGAGCGAGCGCCAGTTGTGCAGCTGGAACAGCCGCACCT
>JBEEGB010000192.1:0-14406 GCA_041166585.1 Acidimicrobiaceae bacterium | reverse complement strand
CGACCACCACGAGCATCGGTGGGTAGGCGCCTGGCTCGCGCTCCTTCGCCTCGTCCGCGAGCAGGGCCGCCAGCTCGATGCTGTCCTCCAAGCCGATGCCGCGCTCCCACCAACACGACAGGCCGACCAGCCTGCTCGGTCGAGGGGCGAGCAGGTACGCCTCCATGCCCTCCCTCGCTTCGGCCAAGCCTTGGACGATCGTTGACAGGGCCGTCGACCGACCGCTGCCAACGGGACCGATCACTGCGAAGGTCGGCGTGCGGTGAAGCCGGCACCACGCGGCTTCGAGCGTCCACGCGTCGACACCGAGCGGAACGTCGGTCGCGCCCGGAGTCGGGCTCGGGAGCTCCCTGCGCTCGACCTCTGTCGGCATCGGCCGCAGCAACGGGACGGCCCACACCGCGTCACCGCTGAGGCGGTCCGCCAGCGCCGCGAACACCTCCATCGCGTCCGGTGCGGCCTCACCCGGCAGCGCCACCTGGACGGGCCGGCCCTCGTCGACGGCGCGCCCCGGAGGCACGTCCGAATCGTCGCCACCGGTGAGCACGACGCGATGACCGACCCGGTCAGCGAGCTCGACCGGCAGCGTGCCGTCGTCGGAGGTGATGACGAGCCCGATGCCATCGTCCTTCGCGGCGGCCACGAGGGCGCGGGTCAGGTCCTGCGCGAGGCGCTCGTCGGAACCCTCGAGGCGCTCGAGCACCACCCCGAGCTGATCGATCAGCACCACGACCTGAGGCTGCGTCTCAGGGTCGGGCTCGCTCGTCGCGTGGCGCCGGTGCTCGATGTACCGGCCGAGCGTGCCCGCGAGGCGCTCGAGCTCGGCGATCTCGTCGGCATCGACGACACCGACGCAGTGCGGGAGCGTGCGCAGCGCCCCCAACCCGCCACCGCCGCCATCCAAGCCGAGCAACCACAGCTCGCCCGATGAGCGGCTCTGGGCCAGCGCGGCCGCCAACGTCTGCAGCAAGGTCGTGCGCCCGGAGCCGGGACCACCCTCGATGAGCACGACACCCGCGTCCACCGCGTCCAGCACCCATGGTGCATGTCTGCCGGTGATGAGGTCGTCGAGCACGCCGACCGCGACACCCTTCTCGTCAGGCGCGCCGGCCTCGCCGGTGAGCTCGAGCAGCTCCGCAACGTCGGAGAGCTGGTACCTGTTGCCCAACGGCTCGAGCCGCATGCGCGACGCGGGCTCGGCGCTGCGCCCTCGGCTGGCATCGACCACGGTGTCCACGATCGGGCGGAGCTGCGCCCGCGTGGACAGGCGGAGGGTGTCAGAGGCAGCTCCGTCGAGGTCGGTACCGACGTCCGAGCGCCCGTCGGCTGTCGGCGGCGCGGGGAACGGGCGCACCTCGGGAGCGTGGACGTCCGAGGTGGACGACGAACCGGGCAAGCGCACCGCGACCGTCGACGTGCCGAGCCCGAGCCGCGCGATCGTCGATGGCGCGGCCTCGAGCACGACGCTGGACGCGTGCGCATCGCGCAGCTCGGCCACCAGCTCGGTGGGGCCCACCCCGCTGACCAGGAGGTGCACGCCGACCGTGGGGCCTCGGCGAACGAGCTCCACCAGGTTCTCCGTGAGCTCGGGGTCAACGGTGAGCGCGTCGACGTCGACGACGACGACCGTGGGGACCGACGAGGCCTGACCGAGGGCGCGGCTGTCGAGGCCCAGCGCGAGGGCCGCCATCGCCCGCGCCCCGACGCCCGTGGCATCGGTCGTCGCCACCCCGACGATGTGAGGGAGCTCGGCCGCTGGTCCGGCCGCGAGGCGATCCCCGTCCGCGACCAGCACGATGGCCAGGTCCTCCGGCGGGTGGGTGACGGCGAGGGAGACGAGCCAACCCGTGATCACGTCGAAGCGCCGGTCGGCGTCGGCGCCGAGCACCACGAGATGGGGATGGGTGTCGTCGAGGGCGACCTCGATGCCCGCGAGCACACCGGTGCCGAGCGTGAAGGTCGGCGAGGGCGGTGCCGCATCCCACCGCATCCCGATCGCGAGCGGGGTGAGCACATCGACGCCGAGCACCTCGGCAAAGGTCGCTGAAGGCGCCAGGTCGGCGACGTCGCCTTCGTGGACGTGGTGGCGCACGGCGAGGTTGAGCGCCGCACGATCCGCGGCCGGCACCGTGAGCTGCTCGGCGATGACCGGATCGAGCACCTTGCCGCGGTCGCCGCGCTGCAGGCGGACCTCACCGGGGAAGCCGCCGAACGTCGCGATCTCACGGAAGCCGGACGGTGGTCCCGAGTCGACGTCGGCGAGGACCACCGCCGTGACGCCGACCGGCGCGCCGCGCGCGAGCACGTCGTCCAGCGCCGCGCTCGCTGCGTCCTCGCCGATGACCACGACGAGCACGTGAGGCAGGAAGCCGGGCGAGGAAGCGGGCGGCCCGGCCTCACGGCTCAGCACGAGCGCCAGCAGCTCGGCGCTGAGCTGCTCCGCGCGCTGGGGATCGGTCGCCACCGTCCGGTCGGCCACCGGCTCGTGCCCCAGCACCGCGGTGTGGGGCAGCCATCGCAGGAACGACCACCGCGGGGCCGCGGCGGCCGACACGATGGCCACGATCGCGAGGTCACGCGGACTGTGCAGCGTCGCGGCCTGCACGACGAGGGCCCGAACCAGCCCCTCACCCGCCGCCTCGGGCCCGACGACCGCGAGCGAGCCGTCGCGCAGGTCCAGCGGCACCGGCACGCCGGGGTCGACCGCGTACTGCTGGCGGAGCTCGGGCGGGACCTTGCTCGCCTTGGACGGATCGACCAGCTGCACCATGGTGGGGAGATCGGCGATGCCGAGCCGGAGCACGAGGAAGTCGTCGTCGTGTGGCCGTCGCTCCCACAAGCCGCTCGTGGCGCGGTCGGCGCGCTCCAGCAGCTCGAGCGTGCCCGGGGTGGCGTGGCGGCGGTGGGCGACCACCTGTTCGCGCGCGGCTTCGAGCGGCAGCACGGCGTCGGGGGCGACCGCTTCGACGACCTCAGGTTCGCGGTGGCGGCCGAGGCGCGCGAGGCGCCCGATCGGCCGCGAGTCGGCCGCGGGCAGCTTGACCTTTGTCGGGAGCGTCACCCGCGGGGGCGTGAACCGCGTGCGGGCGCGGTCGGGACGCACGAAGAGCAGACGGCCGTCGCGGGCGAACTCGTCCTCCACCATGGGGAGTGCGGCGTGGACCTCGAGCACCACGTCGCCGAGCGCGAGCGTCGATCCCGGGCTCACGAGCGCGGGTGGCCCGATCACCCGCTGCCCGTCGACCTCGGTGCTCGCGCCCGAGCCGAGGTCGCGCACCGACACTCCGTCGGCGTCGACGATGAGCACGCAGTGGGTGGCCGCCACGCCGTCGTCGTCGAGGTGGAGGTGAGCAGACGGGTCGCTGCCGACCAGATGCTCGCCCTCGACCAGCGAGAGCAGCGCGCCCGCGCTCGCGCCCGACAGGACCACGATCCGATACCGCACGTCCTCGCCCGCGGCCCGCGACGGCGGCTCGATCGACGCCAGCAACAGGTCGCCGTGGCGTAGGCCGATGTTCCCGACCGGCGCATCGGGATCCAAGACGGCGCCGATCCGCACGAGCACCCACGCGCCGAACGGCCGAGCGTCAGGGGCCACCAGCTCGGTCAGGGCGCTGAGCAGCTCGGAGGTGGGTGTGGTCGGGTCGACGTCGACGACCACGGCCTGTTGCGCGACGCAGCCGCCGACGCGGAGGGCCACCCGCATCAGTGGATGAGGGGGACGAGCGGATCGCGCTCGATCACTCGCGCCCGCTCCCGCAGCTCGTGGGGCACGATGGGGAACAGGAAGCCGAACGGCTCACCTGCCCACAGGTGATGGATCCGGTGCGCTTCCCTCACGCGCTCGAGCGGCGCGCAGGTCCACGTGAAGCCGGGGACACGGCGGTGGATGTAGACGTCGTGCACGAACAGGTAGGCCGCGCCGTAGAGCGTGACCCCGGCGCCGACCCACATGAGCGACGACCAGCTGTCGACCACGGTGCCGGCAGCGATGACGGCGATGGTGAACCCGGCCGCGACCACGGGGTAGAGGTCGTTGGCCTCGAACGTCGTCGTGCGCACCCGGTGGTGACCGCGGTGCCATCCGCCCAACCGGCCGTGCATCAACGCTCGATGGGCGACGTAGGCGACGGGCTCCATGAGCAGGAAGGCCAAGAGGACGAGCACGATCGCGTTCATTCTTGTGGGGAACGGTACCGCTCGCCGGTGAAGCGCACCCACCGAGCCAGCACCCAGTGCAGGAGGGCGAAGCCAAAGAGGTAGTCCTCGACGGGGATGTCGAACGGGAACCTCCACGGCGACTTCTGGTCCGCGTCGTAGAGCACGATCGGCGCCGAGAGCTTCGTGAGCCAGCCGTTCACCAGGATCATGAAGAACAGGCAGATCGCCATCGCGGCCTGGTACGACCGGCGCCGGAACAGCCCGGTGTGCCACACCCGCAGGTCGAGCACCACGACGATCACCACCGCGATGGCCGACGCCGCGGTGTACTCGGGGATCACCTTTCGAGGATCCGGGCGCAGGCCTCGAAGCTGAGCAGCGCACAGATCGGGATGACGATGAAGAAGGCGAGCTCCTCGATCGGGATGTCGAAGGGGAGCGTCCAGCCCGTGGTGTACCTCGCCGCGAACGTCCAGTGCCCGCGGGAGATCGCGACCCCGTCCCAGACGCAGAACGCGAGCACCGGGAGCCACAACGTCCGCACGAGCGCCGGCGCACGCCGGTACACCCGGGCGCGGAACGCCCACTCCAGCGGAAGGGTCCCGAGCGCGCACACCGCCATGAGCAGCAGGTACTGATACCGATCCATCGCGGGCGAGCGTACGGGCAGTGGGGGCGGCGGCACACCTGGCGGTGACAGACTTGGCGGAGACATGAGCGAGACCGAGAGCCACACGATGCTGGCCGCCGCGAGCGGCCTCGACCCGGATCGGTACCGGGTGCTCGTGGCCGAGGGCTCTGATGTCATCGCCGTGCGCGGCGCCGACCAGCAGCTCAGCTTCGTGTCGGAGTCGATCGAACGGGTCCTGGGCTACACCCCGGAGCACTTCATCGCGCACTCCTGGGACTACGTCCACCCTGATGACCTTCCGGTGCTGAGGGAGCTGGCTTCGGATCTGCGCCAGACCCCGGGGGCCAGGACCTCGATGGAGCTGCGGTTCCGGCACGCCGACGGCAGCTGGCGCTGGTTCGAGCTCCGCGGGCAGAACCTGCTCGACGACCCGACCATCGGCGGGGTGGTCAGCAACCTGCGCGACATCAACGATCGCAAGCAGGCCGAAGAGCGCCTGCGGCTGAGCGAGGAGCGCTTCCGGGCGCTTGTCCAGAACGCAAGCGACGTCGTCCAGATCATGGACGCGACGGGCGTCGTCACCTGGGTGAGCCCCGGGGTGCGGACCATGCTCGGCTACGAACCCGAGGAGCTCGTCGGCATGAGGGGCGACGCCATCGCGCATCCCGACGACGTGCGTACCTTCGGGCAGCAGTACCTCGATCTCGCCGCGGGTCGGATCGATGGCCCGCTCCGCGTCGAGATCCGGGTCCAGCACAAGGACGGCTCATGGCGGTGGCTGGACAGCATGGTGGCGAACCACCTGGACCAACCCGGGCTCGAGGGCATCGTCGCCAACTATCGAGACTTCACCGAGCGCAAGCTCGCCGAGGACGCGCTCCGCGACAGCGAGGTTCGCTTCCGATCGGTTGCCTCCGGCTCGCCCATCGGCATCTACGAGATGGACTCCGCGCCGGTGCTGCGCTTCGTCAACGAGCGCTGGGTGGAGATCACCGGCTTCGGGGAGGAGGCCGCGCTCGGCAACAACTGGCTGGCGATCACCCACCCCGACGACCAGGCCATGCTCGCCGAGCAGTGGGCCACCTCGGGTGCTGTCGGGAAGCCGTTCCGCGGCATGCTGCGGGTCACCCGACCGGACCGCGAGGTCCGTTGGGTGATGGCCGCGACGGAGCCCCTGGAGGACGTCAGCGGCGTGCTCACCGGGCACGTGGGGACCCTGGACGACATCACCGACCGGCTCGCCGCCCAGCGCGACACCGAGCGCCTGTCGGAGATCGTCGAGGCGACGAGCGACCTGATCCTCATCACCGGCCGGCAGAGCCAGATCCTCTACATGAACGCCGCAGCCAGGACGTTCTTCGAGCTCAGCGCCGACGACTCGCTCGAGAGCTTCAGCTTCACGCCGTTCTCACCGGAGTGGGTGCAGGAGCGGTACCTCAACGAGACCAGGCCGGCGTTGCGGCACGAAGGCATCTGGTCCGGTGAGCTCGCGTACCTCAAGCACGGTCGCGAGGTGCCGGTGTCGGCGCTCTTCCTCGCCCATCGCGACCCCGACGGGCACATCGAGTTCGTGTCGAGCGTCACCCGCGACATCAGCGAGCGCAAGCACTACGAGGCGCGGCTCGAGTACCAAGCCACGCACGATCACCTCACCGGTCTGCCCAACCGGACGCTGTTCCTCGATCGCCTCGAGCTGGCACTGGCCCGGGCGCGCCGGAGCCACCGCTCGGTGGCCGTGCTGTTCTGCGACGTCGACCACTTCAAGGTCGTGAACGACAGCCTCGGGCACAGCGCCGGCGACCGGTTGCTGGTGGCGCTCTCCGACCGGCTGCGCGGCGCGCTGCGACCGGGCGACACCGTGGCGCGGTTCGGTGGTGATGAGTTCGTCATCCTGTGCGACGAGATGGACCACGATCGGGACGCCGCGGTCATCGCCGAGCGCGTGCACGCCGCGGTGCACGAGCCACCGCTGACGGTCGAGAACACCGAGGTGTTCGCAGCGGTGAGCATCGGCATCGCGTTCGCTCAACCCGGCAAGGACCCCGAGACGATGATCCGGGATGCAGACGCGGCGATGTACCTCGCCAAGGAGCGAGGCCGGGCCCGCTACGAGATCTACGACGAACGCCTGCGCGCCACGCTCGTGGAGCGTCTCGACATCGAGAACGCCCTGCGCCGCGCGCTGTCCCGACACGAGCTCCGCGTCGTGTACCAGCCGACGATCGACCTCGCCACTGGGAAGATCGTCGGGGTCGAGGCCCTGCTGCGCTGGGAGCACCCCGAGCGCGGTCCGCTCGTCCCCAAGGAGTTCATGGACGTCGCCGAGGAGACCGGGCTCATCGTGCCGATCGGCACGTGGGTGGTCGACCAGGCGTGCCGCCAGGCGCAACGTTGGCAGGCGACCGAGGACGGCGAGGAGCTGTTCGTCAGCGTCAACCTGTCGAGCCGGCAGCTCGAGAGCACGGTCCTGATCGAGAACATCGCCGAGGTGCTGTCGAACACCGGCATCCAACCGTCGCGGCTCGGGCTCGAGATCACCGAGAGCGTCGTGATGCGCGACCCCGAGGCATCGACCACCGCGCTGCGCGCCCTGAAGGACCTCGGTGTCCGGTTGGCCGTCGACGACTTCGGCACCGGCTACTCGTCGCTCGCCTACCTACGCCGCTTCCCGGTCGACCTGCTGAAGGTCGACCAAGCCTTCGTCGACGGGCTCGGCCGCGACCCGGAAGACTCCGCCATCGTGGCGGCGGTCGTCAGCTTGGCCCACACGCTCGGCATGAGCGCGATCGCGGAAGGCGTCGAGACCGCCGAGCAGCTCCACGAGCTGCGCGTGCTCGGCTGCGACATGGCCCAGGGCTTCTACATGTCGCGCCCCTTGGTCCCGGCCGACCTCGACGATCTCCTCGCCGCAGCGCCGACCTGGTAGCGGAGCGGCGTGCTCCCGATCGTGGAGCTGCCGCTGTGGTCGGTCGCGATCCTCAACGTCGCCGCGTGGGGCTCATGGAGCGCGATCGCCGGCTACATCGCCCACCGACGACCGGTCGCCTCGTTCGCGCGTGACACCTGGCTCTACCAGCTCCGCGCAGTCGAGCGAGGGGGCCTGTACGAGCAACGCCTCGCCATCAAGCGCTGGAAGGACCGCCTGCCCGAGGCGGGCGGGCTGTTCACCGGAGGCTTCTCGAAGCGCTCGGTCCGCACGAAGGACCGCGAGACGCTCGAGCGGTTCGTGGTGGAGACGCGGCGGGCGGAGTGGACCCACTGGACGATCATGGCCGCGACGCCGCTGTTCCTCATCTGGAACCCGTGGTGGGTGGAGCCGTTCATGATCGTCTACGCCCTGGCTGCCAACCTGCCCTGCCTGCTGGTGCAGCGCTACAACCGAACGCGGCTCCAGCGCCTGCTCGCTACTGCTGGCGCGCGGCCAGGAGGTCGCGGATCTCGGTGAGCAGCAGTGCCTCGTCGCTCGGGGCGGGGGTGTCGTCGGTCGGCTCGCCGCTCTTGCGACGCGCGCTCAGCGTCTGCATGGGCTTCACGACGAAGAAGAAGATCACCGCGGCGTAGGCCACGAACTTGATCACGGCGTCGATGACGAGCCCGTAGCTGAAGATGCTGCCGTTCACCGTGAACGTCATCTCCGTGAAGTCCTTGCTGATGATCATGCCGATGAGCGGCGTGAGGATCCCGGTCACCAGCGCCGTGACGATGGCGCTGAACGCCGCGCCGATCACGACGGCGACGGCGAGATCGACCACGTTGCCTCGCATCAGGAACGCCTTGAACTCCTTGACCATGCCCTGCTCTCCTTGTTCAGGCCCGAGGTTCGGCCACCGCAGAGCGGTCTACCACCCCGTTCAGGAGGGCGAGACGAGGCCCGACCAGAGGGGTTGGGCAGAGGCGAGCTCGTGCTCGATCACCGCGGCGGGAACCGGCACGCCGAAGAGGAAGCCCTGCGCCATGGTGCAGCCGAGCTCCCGCAGCACCGCCAGCTCAGACTCGTCCTCGACCCCGACGGCAACGGTGGCGAGGCCGCAGGAGCCGGCGACGTCGACCACGGCGCGGACCGTGGCCACCGCCGCGGGCGATGGCGTGCCGCGGAGCCCCGCGACGAGCGCCCGGTCGATCTTCACGAGGTCGGCAGGCAACCACTGGATGGCGGTGAGCGACGTCTGGCCGTTGCCGAACCCGTCGACCGCCACCGTGACGCCGAGCTCACGCAGCCCTTGGAGCGCAGCGAGTGCGGGAGCGCTCGAGTCGCGGATGGTCGCCTCTGCCAGCTCGAGTCCGAGCATGTCGGGCCCGATCCCGCTGGTCGCGATGGCACGCGTGATGTGGTTGACGAAACCCGGGTGGGCGAGCTGGCGAGGCGACACGTTCACCGTGATGCGAGACGGCGCGCGGGCGCCGAGCGCCACCCGCCACTCGGCCAGCTGCTGGCAGGCGCCGTCGAGGACGCCGGCGCCGATCGTGACGATGAGCCCGGTCTCCTCGGCGACCTCGAGGAACTCCTGCGGCGCGACGAGATCACCCGTTGCCCGTTCGAGGCGCAGCAACGACTCCACCGCCACGACCGCGCCTGCGGTCAGATCGAGGACGGGCTGGTAGTGCAGCACCAGGTCGCCCTGCTCGAGGGCTTGGTGGAGCAGCAGCTCGGTGCCGAGCCGGCGCACACCGATGGCACGGAGGCTGGCGTCGAACACCTCGCAGCGATCCTTGCCCCGCTCCTTCGCGCGGTACAGCGCCGCGTCGGCGTCGCGCAGCAGCATGTCCGGCACGGTGGGTCCGTGGGTCACCGCGATGCCGGCGGAGATCGTCGAGCCGACGCGGTCGCCCGTGGACAGGAGCACTGGCTCGGAGCACGCGGCGCGCAGCCGCTCGGCCAGCACCAGGCTGTCCGCGCTCCCGTTGACGCCCTCCGCCAGCACGACGAACTCGTCGCCGCCGAGGCGGGCGACCGTGTCACCGGGGCGGACCGTGCGCAGCAGCTGCGCGGCCACCCCTTGCAGCACGCGGTCGCCGGCGGCGTGCCCGTAGCGGTCGTTGATCATCTTGAAGCGGTCGATGTCGAGGTACAGCGCCGCGACCGCGCCGCCCGAGCGGCGCGCGCTGTCGAGGGCCTCCGCCATGCGCTCGAGCAGCAGCTCCCGGTTGGCCAACCCGGTGAGCGGATCGTGGGAGGCGCGGTGGCTGAGCTGCTCCGCCGCCTCGGCTCGCTCGGTGACGTCACGGCTGTTGGCCACGATGGCCCCGACGTCCGGGTCGTCGAGCAGGTTCGTGGCGATCGTCTCGAAGTAGCGCCAGCTGCCGTCCGCGTGCGCGATGCGGAACTCGATCCCTCCCCCGGTCGTGCGCCCGAGGACCGCCGAGTGGAACGTCTCGAGGACGCGAGCCCGATCACCGGGGTGGAGCAGGTCGATCATCGGCGTTCCGACCTTGTCGGGGCCGTAGCCCAGCACCCGCTGTGCCGACGGGCTCACCCACAAGATCGTGCCGTCGCGGTCGAGCAGGCACACGACGTCGGTCGCGTGCTCGACGAGCGCCTCGAACCAGCGCTGACGCCGGGTGAGCTCCTCCTCGGCAGAGCGCTCGGCGGTGATGTCCTCGGTGAGGCTGAGGAAGTAGAGCACCTCGCCCTCGGGGTCGCGGACCGCCGAGACGCTGGTACGCCCCCATCGCACCTCGCCGTCCGGCCGCACGAAGCGCAGCTCGACAGCAATGGCATCGGTCTCGCCTCGCAGCAGCCGCTCGCGCACCTCGGTCGACGGCCCCACGTCGTCCGGGTGGCGCACATCGGCGAAGCCCAACCCGACGAGCTCGTCCTCAGGGCGACCGAGGAGGTTGCACAGCGCCTCGTTCACCTGGAGGTAGCGCCCCTCAGGGCTGACGATGGCGATCCCGGTGGTCGCGTGGTCGAACGCGGTGCGGAACCGCACCTCCGCGAGACGCAGGCGCTCAGCCTCCTCGCGGCGACCGGTGCGGTCGACCACGTGGGCGACGATGTAGTCGACCTCGCCGCCACGGCCACGCACCGGCGCCGCGCTCACGTTCACCCACAGCACCGTCCGACCTTCGCCGTCGTCATCGCCCTGCGCTTCGAGGTCGCGCTGGCGCGCGAGGGGGATGAACCGGAGCTCGAGCTCGACGCGGTCGGTGCCTCCTGCAACCAGCGCGAGGAGGGCGGTCTCGCCCTTCACGAGGTCGTCGGGATGGACGATCTCACTCGCGGTCACCGTCCCGGATGACCAGCCCAGCATCGTCCGCAACACGCGGTTGGCACGCAGCACCGTCCCGTCGAGACCGATCATGGCCACGCCGATCGGCGCATCGTCGAACGCCGATTGGAAGCGCCTGCGCAGATCGACGGACTCCGCGAGCGCTGCCTTCACGCGGACCCCGAGGCGGCGGCGTTGGTCGGCGAGGACGAAGAGGAGCATCGCCAGCAGGATCGAGGCCACCACCCCACCGACGATGACGGCGGCGGTGCTCGAGGAACGGCCCGGCTCGAAGCCAGGGAGCGCGACGAAGCGCAGCGACCACGTGCGACCGAAGACGATGACCGCCACCTCGGCCTGACGTGCCCCCGACGCGAGCTGTGACGTCACGGCCGGGTCGCTCGTGGCGAGCGGCTTCGCATCGGCGCTGCCGGTGTCGGTGACGACGAAGCCGAGCGCCCGGCTCTGCGCACCCCCGACCGACCGCAGGAAGTCCTGGACCCGAACCGAGCTGGCGACCCATCCGAGCAAGGCGTCGGCCCGTTGCTCGCCGCTGGCCGTCGGCATCCCCGATCGGTACACGGGCTCGTAGATCGAGAACGCGGGTTTGCGCTGCTCCGGAAGGAGTCGCTCGTCGTCCACGAGGGTGACCGGCTCGGTCATCGCCGCCGAGCCGCTCTCGGCGGCGCGCTCGAAGGCAACGGCGCGAGCGGCGACGCCGCCGAGATCGACACCTTCGCTGGTGCTCGCCACGGGCGCGCTGTACGCAACGACGTCATACGACGTTCGGCTTGGCCCCGATCGGTCGGGACGCACCACGAACGCGGGCGCGCCGTCGGCGCGGCGCGCGGCCTCGAAGGACGCGACGTCGTTCGCAGGCACCTGCGCCACGAACGTGATGGTGTCGAGCCCGGGGAAGCTCTGCTGGAGGTCGAGCCCGCGGACGTACGCGCGGAACGGTTGCTCGGGCTGGCCCTGGTTCTGCGACTGGAAGGCGGCGGCCGCGTTGAGCAGGTCCGCGTAGCGGAGGAGGTTGCGCTCCACCGCGTCGGCTGCGGAGTTGGCGAGCGTCTCGAACCGCTGCTGCGCCTCGCGGTCATCGGTCGCGGAGCGCCAACGCGCCAGCATCCCGGTCACCCCGAGCCCAGCGGCGAAGACGGCGGCGGGCAGCAAGATGACGGCGGCGCGGTGCCGCCAGGTGCCCCGACCCGCGGCGCGTCCAGCCATCACCTCTTTCGTCGGCGGATCAGACCCCGCTTTGAGCGATCGCGGCCGATCCTGCGTACTGCACGAGTGCCTCTCCGATGGGCCGCTCGAGCACGCCGGGCTCGCGGACGACCGCGGCCAGCCACTCGGGCCGATTCACGGCGGCGACGGCGATCGGGTGCTCGAGCGCTGACGACTGGGTGGCGAGTCGGGCGAACGTGCCCGCGTAGTCAGGCGGTCGCAGGTCGCGGACCAGGTCCGCGAGCGCAAAGGGGTCAGGAGGGGCCACTGCGGCAGGATCGATTGCCACCACCGACGGCGACCCGGGGCCGTTGCCGCCGCCCAGCAGCCCTGGCCCGTCGAACAGCACAGCACCGTGGACCATCGCCGGACGGGCCCCGGCGAGCAGCAGCGCCACGTACGCGCCGAGTCCACGCCCGAAGACCGTGGCGCCTCCAAGGTGGTCGAGCGCGGTGTCGGCGTCCGCCATCAGGACCTCGGCGGTGTAACCGCCGCCCACCGGCACCGACGAGAACCCGTGACCGGTGAAGTCGAGGGCGAAGATCGGACCGGGCCACGCCTCGAGGGCAGCCGGAACCTCGGTCGGTGAGCGCTCGGCCAGGCCGTGCAGGTGGAGCAGCGAGGGGCCCTTCCCGCCTCGGAGCGTGTGGAGCGCGAGCCGCGTGCGACCGTGGAGGAGGAAGGTGGGCGCGCCGGTCGGCACCGGCCGGGGCACGGCGTGCTGCGGCAGCCGCGTGCCGGCCACTCGGGCGCCGACGACCGCGCCCGCGGCCTCGGGCGGGTCACCGAGGAAGTCGGTGACCAGGCCGGCCACCCGCTGGGGGTGCTCGATGTGGACGAAGTGCCCCGCATCCTCGAGCGTGACGAACTCGGCACCGGGCGGCAGCCACGGCTCGACGTCCTCGAGCTGCGTGCCCCACCCCATCTCCTCGCCGATGAGGCCGAGGATGCCGAGCACGGGCATCCCGAGCCCGGGCATGCGCGCCATCGACCACTCCGGTCGCCAGGGGCCGAAGCCACCGAAGCGCATCGAGGGGTCGATCTTCCAGCGCCACAGGGTCGGATCGGCCGGGTCCTGGGCGGCTCCGATCGGGACGAGGTAGCGGAGCCACTCGAGCGAGAGCCGAGGGTTCATGCGCTGCCGCCGGCGGGCGAGCTCGTCGATCGTGCCGGGCTTGCGCTGCTTGTCGGCCGCGGATCGCCGGTGATCGAGCCAGCCGGCCACCTCGCTGCTCAGCAGGCGGGTGCGCTCGTGGTCGGCCACGTCGGGCCAGTTGCGTCGCGACGGCAGGCCGTCGAGGTTCACGAGGTGCGTGCAACGGTGCGGACAGGCGTCGGCGAGCTGCATGACGACGCTGCCGCCCTTGGAGTGCCCGATGAAGGGCACCGGCGCCCGCGTGGTGGCGTCGAGGACGGCGAGCGCGTCGCGGACGTCGGCCTCCCAGCTGTAGAGGGTGGCGTGCTCCGAGTCGCCGTGGCCCCTGTGGTCCCAGCTCACCACCCGCCAGCCAGCATCCGCGAGCAGCGGCGCGAACACGTCGTACGTGCCGGCGAAGTCAAACCCCCCGTGGGCGAGCAGCAGCACTGGCGCGTCGGCGTCGCCCCACTCGTGCACCGCGAGCCGCAACCCGTGGCTCGAGACCGACCGCTGCCGGTCCGGCCGTCGGGCCCCAGGAAACGCGGGTGCGTCGGCGTCGCTCACGCCACCGACCCTAGAGGGACGCTCACCGGGTGCTGCCCAACTCACACCCCCGCGCCCACTGTGGACTCTGAGCCGTGCTGGACAGGATGCGAGCGTCCACAGTGGGCAGGCACTCGGATTCTCGGGAGGCTCAACCGTGAAAACCACGGCTCATCGTCCACAGAGTGGAGGGAGCGGAGCGATCCGGGCACGAGAGGTGCCGCGTGACCCGGTGAGGCGCCTGGTGACTGTGAAAAGAGTCATCTGGACAATTCAACCGTCCGATGCGAACCATGCAGCATGCTCACCCGGATCGGGACCTTTGCCGTCCGCCGTCGCCGCCTCGTGCTGGTGGCCGCACTGGTGATCTTCGCCGTCTCCGGCGCGGTTGGCGGTGGCGTGGCGAAGGAGCTCTCGAGCGGCGGGTTCGATGACCCGGCCTCCGAGTCGAGCAAGGCCGAGGACTACCTGCTCGCCCACTTCCAAGCCGCGGGCAC
>JBEEGB010000191.1:0-14812 GCA_041166585.1 Acidimicrobiaceae bacterium | reverse complement strand
GCTCGAGCACCGCCGAGTCGATGTCGGACACATCCAGCGTGATGGTCGGCGGCACCCCGAACCACGATCGCAACGCGGCGAACAGCACCTCGGTGACGCCGTGCAGGGCCAGCAGCTCGTCTGGCTTCGGGAGGACCTCGACCTCCTCCTGTTCGTCGTCGCCTTCGCCGTCACTCACCGCGTCTCCTCGGGGGCGGCGCCCCCGGACCCCATCGCCGTGCGGCGAGCTGGCACTCGCTCGCTCGGCCCGGTTCGCTTGCATCGCAAGCTCACCGGCGTGGGTCGGAGGTGAGGAGAAGGCGCACGGTGGTCCCGCCGCCCTCGGCGCGGAACTCCACGCCGTCGCTGAGCTCGCGCATCAGCGGGATGCCGAGCCCCCGCTCGAACTGCAGCCGGTCGGGGCGCTGGGGCGGTGGGTGCGGGACGAGGTGATCGGGGTCGAAGCCGCCGGCGCCGTCATGCACCTCGATCACGACCTGCTCCGGCTCGACCCAGCACCGCAGCACGACCGAGCCGTGGTGGCCCGTCGTCAGGCGGCGCTCGGCGTCGATGGCGTTCGCGCACGCCTCCGTGACCGCGAGACGCAGGTCATCGATGCGCGTGTCGGGGAGCTTGGAACCGGCGGCGGCGATCATGGTGACGACGGTGCGGACCAATGCGAGGTAGTCAGGCCGGGCCGGGAAGTCGAGCTCGATGCGATCGCCCACGCCTGCCTCCCCCTCAGCTCGGTGAGCCGTCCCGGACCGCGCCGTCGATCGAATCGAAGATCGCAAAGGCCGAGTCGAGCCGGGTGATCTCGAACACCTTCACGATGCGCGGCTGCGTGCACACCAAGCGCAGCTCGCCGCCCTGGGTGCGAACCCGCTTGAGCACCCCGACGAGCACTCCCAAACCGGTGGAGTCGAGGAAGCCGACATCGTCGAGGTCGACCACCAACCGCTCCCGACCCTCGGCGAGCAGCGCGTACAGCCGCTCGCGAACACGGGGCGCGGTGGCGATGTCGATCTCACCCGACAGCGAGAGCACAGCCCAGCCGTCTCGTTCCGAGCTCGCCATCCCCACGTCCATGCGGGCCGAAGGCTACCGGTTCGCACCCGCGCAGGCGCTCATCACAGCCCTGTAACTACACCGGTGGAAGGCGTACGCTCTCAGGACAGCACATGGCCATCCTCGACGTCTCGCCCCTCGAAGCCCTGCTCGACGGCCTTGCTGCCAAAGGGCGGCAGACCGACGGGGGGCTCGTGCACCTCGAGCGCCTGCCGTCGCGCTCGGCGCGCACCGCCTCGCTGGCCCGGCCGCTCCCCGTCGCCGTGCGCGAACGACTCGCCGTCGATGCCCTGTGGTCACACCAGGCCGCGGCGATCGACCTCGCTCGAGCCGGCCGCTCGGTCGCCGTCGCCACCGCCACCGCGTCAGGCAAGTCGCTGTGCTTCCAGGCGCCGATCGCAGAGGCGGTGACCGACCCGATCCGCCCGGGCACCGCGCTCGTCCTGTTCCCCACCAAGGCCCTGGCCCACGACCAGCTCCGCGCGCTGAGCGACCTCGAGCTGCCCGGCATGGTGGCCGCGGCCTACGACGGCGACTGCGGTCCCGAGGAACGAGCATGGGCACGACGCAACGCCAACGTGGTGCTCACCAACCCGGAGATGCTCCACAACGGCATGCTCCCCCACCACGGACGCTGGGCGACGTTCTTCATGCGGCTGCGCTACGTCGTGCTCGACGAGCTGCACACGTTCCGCGGCATCTTCGGCACCCACGTCGCCCAGCTACTGCGGCGGCTGCGACGGCTCTGCGCCCTGTACGGCGCCAACCCCACCTTCATCTGCTGCTCGGCCACGATCGGATCGCCAGCCGAGCTGGCATCGTCGCTGTGGGGGCTTCCGGTGGAGGCGGTCACGGACGATGGCTCGCCGCGGGGTGAACGCCTCGTCGCGCTGTGGAACCCGCCGCTGCTCGACGACCCCGGTCGCTGGGGTGGTCGCACGAGGATGTCGTCGCACGGCGAGACCGCGGCGCTGTTGGCCGAGCTGGTCATCGCCGGTCGACGCACGATCGGGTTCTGCCGTAGCCGTCGGGGCACCGAGCTGGTGGCCGCGGACGTGCGCCGTCGCCTCCCTCCCGGTCTGGCGGACGGCGTCCGGCCCTACCGCGGCGGCTACCTGCCGGCGGAGCGACGCGAGATCGAAGGCGAGCTGTTCGGCGGGCGCCTCAGGGCGGTCGTGGCCACCACGGCGCTCGAGCTCGGCGTGGACATCGGCGGGTTGGACGCCTGCGTGCTCGACGGGTTCCCCGGCACGATCGCGTCGATGTGGCAGCAGATGGGCCGGGCGGGGCGCGAGCGCCAGCAGTCCCTCGCCGTGCTGGTGGCGGGCGAGGACCAGCTCGACCAGTGGCTGATGGCCCATCCCACCGAGGTGTTCAGCCGGCCCCCCGAGCCGGCCGTGATCAACCCATCGAACCCGTACGTCCTGCACCCCCATCTCGCGTGTGCCGCGTTCGAGCTGCCCCTGTCTGCGGCCGACGAGCGCTACTGGCCCGGCTTGCTGGACGACGGCGTGCTGGCGCTGGTGCGGGCCGATCACCTGAAGGTGCGTCCGCCCCGCGGACGCCGCCGCGACCCGAGCGCGGTGTGGGCGGGCCGCGGCTACCCGGCCCACGGCATCGGTCTGCGGTCGGGCTCGAGCTGCGAGTACCGCATCGCCCGCGACGACGGCACGCTCGTCGGCACGGTGGACGAAGGACGCGCCTTCGAGCTCGTGCACCCCGGCGCGGTCTACCTGCACCAAGGCGTCAGCTATCGCGTGACGGAGCTCGACATGTCCGACCGCGCTGCCATCGTCGAGCCGTGCAGCGGTGACGAGCACACCATGGCGAAGACCGACACAGAGGTGCACATCACCGCCGTCGATGCCCGACGCACGGTCGGGCTCGCCGCGCTGCACCTCGGTGCCGTCGAGATCACCTCACGGGTCGTCGGCTACCAGCGCAAGGACTCGGCCACGGGGGAGGTGCTGGGTTCGGTGCCGCTCGACCTGCCCGCGAGCCGGCTCGCCACGCGCGCGTTCTGGTACGTGATCGAACCAGCGCTCATGGCGCGGGCGGGCCTGGACGCTGATCGCTGGCCGGGGACGCTGCACGCGATCGAGCACGCGGCCATCGGCATCCTGCCGCTCTTCGCCATCTGCGACCGCTGGGACGTGGGCGGCGTGTCCACTGTCCGCCAGGCCGACACGGGCTCGCCGACCATCGTGATCTATGACGGCTACCCCGGAGGCGCGGGCGTGGCCGAGCTCGGGTACGGCGCGGCCGACCGCCACCTCGGAGCCACGCTCGAGGTGATCGCTGCGTGCGCGTGCATGACGGGATGCCCGTCGTGCGTGCAGTCGCCCAAGTGCGGGAACTGGAACGAGCCGCTCGACAAGGCGGGCGCCGCTCGGTTGCTAGAGGTCGTGCTCGACCGCCACGACCACGAGGGACCGCTCCGCGTGCCGGGCCATGCGGGTGACGGCGAAGATGATCGCGGCCCACACCGACAGGCACAGCGCGATGGCGACGGGCTGGAGGAGACCAGCGCCCGGCGGCTGCTGGTAGCGCTGGAGGGCACGGGCTGACTGAGGAAGCACGGCGTCGGCGGCGCCGGGCTCAGCCTGGTCGTACACGGCCGGACCGGCTGCCCCACCATCGCCTTCGTAGTCAGCCGGGGGCTGCGTCGCCGCGGGCCGGCTCGTGCCTCGCCCTGCGCCGCCGGACGTGCCCGAGGTCGTCGCGGGTGGGGCGGACGTGTCGGGCGGTGGCGCCGTGAGCGCCTCGAAGGAGACCGGAGGGCTCGACCGCGTCGTGTTGCGGGCCCCCGGTGCGTAGCTACCGCTCTCATCCGGCCGCACAGCCGCCACGGAGTACTCGAACGTGCCTCCGGACTCAGGCACGGTGTCGGTGGTCGGGCTCGTGCTGGGTGACGGGAGCACCGACGCCTCGCCCGATGCCACGTCGATGCGGGTCACCTCATACCTGGTGCCGACGGGCGTGCCGAAGCCCGGCTGCCAGGACACGGTGACGCTCCGGTCGGGGTTGGCGACGGTCGAGAGGTTGCGGACCTTCGGTGCCGGCACCGCGACCGGCATCGTGGTGTCCATCGGCCCCGAATCCGGTGGCACGGAGGTGGCCCTGGCGCTGATGCGGACGGTGAACGACCCGTTGCAGCTCGGGGCCGGACCGGAGAAGGTGAAGACCTGACTCACCGGGCCGCTCACCGGTTCGGTCGTGGTGGGGGGTTCGGTGGTGGTCGGCCCGGGCGACTCGACCGGGGTGGTGGCGTCGGGGGGATCGTCCGGCAGCGTGCAGCCCGACGGGCCCTTGACGTAGTGCAGCGACGCGTCGGTGATCCGGGCGCCCGGCCGGGGCGCGTCGTAGGTGACCGTGACCGTGATCGGACCACCGGAAGTGACGACCCTGCCGACCGAGGCGCTCCACCCCGAGCTCGCCTGGGCGGGTGCCGCCTGCGCCGATTGCAGGCCGGGGAACACGACCAGGAGCAGCAACGCCGTCACCGCGCCCGCGGCAACGCAGACGCGTGCCTGCCGCGTCACGCCCCGCCGCCCGATGAGGTGGCGCCCTGCTGGCTACCGGTGATCAGGGCGGCCTGGATCACCAACCGCTTGGCGGCCGACCCCTTCGGGTGACACGTGGTGAGCGTGAGGATCGCCGTGTTCGAGGGGCTGACCACGCTGGTATCGGTCGGGTCGACCACGAACGCGGCTCCCTTGTCGTCCAACGCGTTGCGACCCTGGGGCGCGGCCATGACGCTGTATCGGCATGATCCGATCGGGGTCTCGAGGGTGATCTCGTCGCCGGGGTGGAGCAGGTCGAGGTCGGCGAACGGACGGCCGTACGTGGTGCGGTGGCCGGCAACGCTGACGTTTCCGATCTCGCACGGCAGCGGCGTGCCCTTGTAGTGGCCGGCGCCGGCCCGGAGCGAGTCGGCCAGGGTGCCTTCGACCACCACCACGTCCACGCCGATCTTGGAGATCTTGAGGCGCGTGAGGCTGTCGCCCTCCTGCACCCGGCCCTGGAGGTAGGCCTGCTTCAGCTCGGGGCTGGCGAGTTGGCGGTTGAGGCGGTCCTGGATCCTCGACTGGACCAGGTTCGTGTAGAAGGGGTAGCCGATGATGCCGACGGCGACGAGCAGCACGACCAGCGAGCCGGCCGAGAGGCTCCGCCTCATCCAGCGCCGGTAGCGGAGCTGTTCGACGATCCAGCCGAGGGGGTCGCTGCCGAAGCGCACCACCGGGGCGGGGCGCGCTGGCGTTGCCGTTGCCGCAGGCGACAGCGCACGGGTGCGGGAGAGCACCCTCGCCTGCCCAGCAACAACGGCCACGATGAAGGCGATTGCAGGGATCGCGACGACCATGAGCAGGGCAACGTTAGCGATTGGAGGGGGTCCGCCGACATTCACCCGGCCCCGTCACTCCACCCGCATGGTGGCTTCGGCCTCGATCGTGACGTCTCCCACCAGTGCCCCCACAAATGGGACATCTGTCGCAGCTTGGTACTCGACCCGAACCTGCACGCGGCTGCCGGTGCCGTCCCGGCCCGAGACGGCGACGCGGAGGCGGTGCGAATCGAGGCTGGTGGCACCTTCAGCGGCGCGGCTCGCGGCGCCGGGATCAGGATCGACCGCGGCCGCGCGCGCCGCTTCCCGGGCTGCGTGGGTGACGAGCACCTGCGCGCGCACCACGAGCCCCACCTGGATGACGGCGAGGAGGAACAGCACGACGAGCGGCAGCACCAGGGCGGTCTCGACCACCGCCTGGCCGCGGTCACCACGCCTCACAGCTGATGCAGGATCTTGTCGAGCACGCCGTCGAGCAGGGCGGTGACCTTCCCGGAGCTGGCCGCCCAGGCCACGGCAAGGATCGCGACAGCCGCCGCGACCAGCAGCACGAGCGCGTACTCGGCGGTCGTCTGGCCGCGTTCGTCATGAAGGGATGAGGGCATGTGACTTCGCTTTCGTCTGCGGTGGTCGGGTCAGAGGCGCAGCGATCCGAGGGCGCCGGCGAGCACGGGCAGCACGGTGAGCGCCGCGAAGGCAGGGAGGATGCACAGCACCAGGGGGAAGAGGAGCTTGACGGGCACGCGGCGGGCCGCTTCCTCGGCGCGCCGGCGGCGGTCGGCCCTGGCCTCGGTGACCACCCGCTCGAGCGCGGGCACCACCGGCGTCCCGTAGCGAAGGGACGAGGTGAGCGCCACGACCAACGGCCGCGCCTCCTCACCGAGCTCGGTCACCGCGTCCTCGAGCGCGTCCGCCAGCGCGTCGCCTTGCGCCGCTCGACGTTCGGCCGCGGCGAGTGCGGCGCCCACGACCGGTGGGGCGCGGCCGGCGAGCGCGTGCACCGCGAGGTGGACGTTGAGCCCACTCCCCACGGCGAGCAGGAGGAGGTCGATCACGTCGGGCAGCTCGTCGAGCACCACATCTCGCGGACGCCGCCGGCGTCGAGGCAGGAGCCGGTGGCGAGGAGGCCGGACCCGCGCCGGCGCCGCTCGCTCCACCACCGGCAGGCGAGGCGGCGGCCGGCGCACCCAGGCGAAGAGGAAGACGAGCCCGGCCCACGTCGCGGACACCACCGTCGCGACGCTCACCGCACCGACCTCGTGATCCGTCGCATCCAGAGCCCGCCTGCACCGTCGAGCGCGAGCCCCCCGGCGAGGCAGAGCAGCCCGGCCGGCGTGCCCAGCAGGAACCCGGCGGTGGTCGAGTCGACCGTGGCCATGAGCACGACGAACCCGAGCGGCGCCGCGGCCACCACCCCCGCCGACGCCCGAGCTTGGGTGGCGAGCGCACGCACCTCGCGCTCGATGGCGCTGCGTTCGCGCAAGGTTGCGGCGACGGCGTCGAGCGTGCGTGCTGGAGCTCCCCCGGTCTCGGCCACCAACGCCAGTGCCGCCACCGCCAGCCGCACACCCGGCACGTCGCGGGCCGAGCCCCAGCGTTCGAGCGCGTCGACCAACGTCGCGCCGCGCTCGGCGTCGGACGCGACAGCGCCGAGCTCCGTCCGGAGCGGCTCGGGGGCCACGGCCGCCGCGTCCGCGATCGATTGGCGGAGTGAGGCGCCGGCGCGCAGCCCGCGCGCCGTCGCCTCGAGCGCGACGGGGAGGGCGAGCTCGACCGCTCGAGCCGAGCGGTCTCCGAGAACGACGCGCCCCACCCGTGCGAGCACGGCGCCCGCGACGAGAAACACCGCCTTCGGGTCGCGCGCGTGACGGTCGGACGCTCGCCCCAGCGACCTCACGCGCGCCCGGACATCGCCGGCCAACGTGAAGCGCTTCACCGTTCCGTCCAGCGCGGGTCGGGTGGCGGCGCGCCCGGACGGCGCCGGCCGCGCGCTGGAAGCTCGAGCATGCCCACCTCGTCGGCGAGCACGCGGACGTCAGCGCCGCCTTCCATGACCTCGGCCACCGCCACCACGCGCCGCTCGCCGCCCGGACGGCGCGCCACGTGGACGACCAGGTCGAGCGCAGAACCGAGCTGCTCGCGCACCGCGGCGAGCGGGAGACCGACGTCGCCCATCAGGACCATCGTCTCGAGACGGCGCAGCGCGTCGGCTGGGCCGTTGGCATGGCAGGTCGACAACGACCCCTCGTGGCCGGTGTTCATGGCTTGCAACATGTCGAGTGCCTCGGGGCCGCGCACCTCGCCGACCACGATGCGGTCGGGGCGCATGCGCAGCGCGTTGCGCACCAAGGCACGGATGCTGATGGCGCCGAGGCCGTCGGCGTTCGCGGGTCGAGCCTCGAGGCGCACGACGTGCTCGCCGGGCAGCCGCAGCTCGGCTGCGTCTTCGACGGTGACGATCCGCTCGGATGGCGGCAGCAGACCCGCCAGCGCGTTGAGCAACGTGGTCTTCCCCGCGCCGGTCCCACCGCTGACGAGGAGGTTCGCGTTGCTGGCGACAGCCCACCGCAACAGGCCGCCGACGCCCCGGGGGCAGGCGACGTCGAGGTCGATCGTGCGCGCGCCGAAGCGTCGGATCGTGAGGCACGGACCGTCCACCGCGAGGGGTGGCACCACCGCGTTGACCCTCGAGCCGTCGGGGAGGCGGGCGTCCACCACCGGGCTCGTGCGGTCGAGCCGGAGGCCCAGCGGCGCGACCACCCGTTCGAGGAGCCGGTAGATCGTTGCGGCGTCGACGGTGACGGCCGTGCGGACGAGCTCACCGCCGCGCTCCACCCACACCGGACCGGGCCCGTTGATCATCAGCTCGGTGACATCGGGGTCGGCAAGGAGTGGATCGAGCGGGCCGAGCCCGCCGGTGCGCGCCAGGACGCGGCCGATGACATCGGCGACCGCGGCTTCGTCGAGCAACGGAGACTGCTCCCGCACGAGACGGCCGACGTCGTACGACGGGTCGACCGCGCCGGCACCCGCATCCGCGCGCAGCAGCCGCTCGTGCACGGCACCGCTGAGCGCCTCGACGTCGACGTCAGTTCGCATGGCTCAGGCCGCGTGGCGCAGGTCGCGCTGGAGGGTCCTGGGGAGACGGGCGGCGAGGACGCCGGCGTCGACGACCCGGGCGACCTCAGCCGTGACCCGTACCCGGGCCTTGACCGGGACGCCGAGTGCGTCCTCGACGTCGATCTCGCTGAGGGCCCTTCCCTCCTCGGCGACGAGCACGACGCCACTCGGCCGGACCGGGCTCGTCACCGCACGACGCAGGGCGAGGAAGCAGGCGCGCAGCACCAGCAGCGAGTGCGTCGCGCACGACGCGAAGACGAGCGCGGCCTCGCCGGCCGCATCCGCGCCGCTCGCGTCGCGGGAACGGGACGGCACCACACCCGCGTCGACGACGACCGGTCGGGGATCGGCGGCGAGCAGGCCGGCGAGGACCTCCAACCGAGCGGGGGTGATCGGCCCGTGGCCCCTCGGCAGGACGGTGAGCCCGGACCGCACCGGCACCTCGAGCCTGGCCAGGCCGTCGGCGGGCACGTCGACGCCCGCGGCCAGCCAGCCGGCCAGGCCGGGCGTCGCCGGCTCGCACGGGAGCCCGAAGACGGTGGGAACGTCCCCGGCGAGATCGGCGAGGACGGCGCCGCCCGGCGCAGCTCGGGCGAGGGTGACGGCGAGGGCAGAGGCGACGACGGTGGTGCCCGCACCACCCTTCGACGACCAGCAGCAGATGAGCACGACGACCTCCCGGGCGCGCAAGAACAAGGACAGAACGGGAGGGGAAGGCGCGGAGCGTGCCGCAACAGGCGGGCCGACGTGAGCGGGCCGCAAGGCGTCCGGCCGAGGACGAACGCTCGTCGTGACCCTACGCAGGTGGTGTGACGTTCGACAAGGGGTGTGTCGAATTTCGGCCCGGGTAGGGTCGATGAGGATGAGCACCACCGCGGCGTTCTTCGACCTCGACAAGACGGTGATCGACCGCGCCTCGATGGTCGCCTTCGGCGGACCGCTCTACAAGGAGGGCCTCATCTCGCGCTGGCTGCTGCTGCGCGCGCTGTACGGCCAGCTCGTGTACCTGTACCTCGGCGCCGACGAGGCGCGCCTCGAGCGCATGAAGCACTCCGTGCTCGCGCTCACGAAGGGATGGGAGCAGGAGAGGGTTCGCGCCATCGTCGAGGAGACGCTCACCGAGGTCGTCGAGCCGATCGTCTACGACGAGGCGCTCGAGCTCATCGAGCAGCACAAGGCGTCCGGCCACAAGGTGTTCATCGTGTCGGCGTCGCCCGAGGAGATCGTCGCGCCGCTCGCTCGCTACCTCGGCGTCGATGCTCACCTCGCGACGCGGAGCGAGATCGACGACGAGGGCCGCTACAGCGGGCGCATGGCGTTCTACTGCTTCGGGCCGGAGAAGGCGGTGGCGATGCGAGCCGTGGCCGAGGCGGAGGACATCGACCTCGAGGCGTCGTACGCGTACAGCGACTCAGCCACCGACCTGCCGATGCTCGAGTGCGTCGGCCACCCCGTCGTCGTGAATCCCGACCGTGAGCTGTTGAAGGCTTCGAAGGAGAGGGGGTGGGAGGTACGGGAGTTCACGCACAAGGTGCGTCTCCGCGACCGCATGCCACACCCGTCTCCCGGACCGAGCGTCGCCGTCGGCGGCGGCATCGTGGCCGCAGCCGCGGCCAGCGCGGGCGCGTGGTGGTGGCTGAAGCGTCGCGAAACCGCGAGCGCGCAGCCTCAGCCGCTGAACACGTGGCATGGCCTTCGCCAACGCTCTACCGCGCTGGTCGAGGATGTGGTCAGGCGGCGCGGACCTTCTTCGCGGCGAACGCCGCGAGTCCGACGAGTATGGCCAGGAGCAGCAGCTTCTTCATGGCGGCGAGCCTAGCCCGGTCTCCGGCGCCGTTCTCCGGGCATGCGATAGTGCGGCATGCGGATCGTGCTGCTCGGTGCTCCAGGGGCCGGAAAGGGCACCCAGGGAAGGGCCTTGGCGGAGCAGTTCGGGGTGCCACACGTCTCGAGCGGCGAGCTCTTGCGGGCCGAGATGGCCGCCGACAGCGACGTCGGCCGCCAGGTGCGAGAGAGCATCGCCCGCGGTGAGCTCGTGCCCGACGACCTCGTGCTGTCGGTCGTCGGCCGCGCCGTGAACGACGCGATGCAGACCGGCGGCTACATCCTCGACGGCTTCCCCCGCACGCTGGAGCAGGCGAAGCGGGCGTTCGAGCTCGCGGAGCAGGCGGGCATCGACGCCGACTACGCCATCTACCTTGCGGTGCCGGACGACATCGTTCGCGAGCGGCTGGCTCGTCGCGCCGAGGGTCGGGTGGACGACGACGACCCCGCGGTGGTGCAACGTCGCCTCGACCTCTTCCACGCGGAGACCGAACCGCTCCTCGAGTTCTACCGGGACCGCGAGATCCTCCGCGAGGTGGACGCCAGCGGAACCCCCGAGGCCGTCCGGGAGAACGTCCTCGCCGCGCTGCGCTGACGGACGACCAAGCGTCGCGCCCTCAGGTCAGCGTCCCGGTCGCGATCGCGGCGCTGGTGGGCGCGGGAACGGGGGCCGTCTCCTCCGTCACCATGATCACCTGCACTGACCGATCCACCGTGAAGGCGTACGTGCCCGGGCCCGGCATCGTGCCGAGTGATGTGACCTGACCGGACGCGGTCGCCCCCCAGAGCTCGTAGATGGAGCTGGTGAGGTTCGGCATCGACGCGCCGAGGAAGTAGCCCTGCCCGTTCGATCGCACGACCGCAACCGCGGTCTGACCGCCGGTCCCGGCGAGCCGCGCGATGCGGGCGTCGGGCGCGCTCATGGCCTGCGCCGCCGCGAGCGCGATCTCGTTGCTGTCGTTGGCGGCGGCGCGCTCGTTCCTCAGGTCGTCGACCTGCGTCCGCAGGCTCAGCACGCTGATGCCCAAGACGACGAGCACGACCGCAGCGACCGCTAGGGCGGTGAGCCGCACGACCCGTCCGCGCGATGCGCTTCGGTCGCGTTGCACCTCGAGCCGCAACGGCGGCGGCGGCTCAGTCAACGACGACGAGATGCGATCCCACACACCCGGGGGCGCGTCGGTCCCCGATTGGCTGAGCAACGCCACGACCTCTCGCAGCTCAGCGACCTCGGCACGGCAACGTGGGCACTCACGCAGATGCCCTTCGATGGCGACGGCTTCGTCAGCGTCGACCGCGTCGACCGCGTACGCCCCCAGCAGCTCCTGAAGATCCTCGTGGATCATGACTCGCTCCCGAACCCGATGCAGTCCGCATCGATCAGCGTCTCACGCATGCGGCGCAAGCCGGCGCGGATGCGGCTCTTGACCGTTCCCTCCGGTTGTTCGAGCAGCTGCGCAACCTCGCGATAGGTGTAGCAGCCGAAGTAGGCGAGCTCGATCGCGTCACGCTCGCCCTTCGGCAGGGCTCGCACCGCCGTCCGCACGTGCTCCGCGACGGAGAGGTCCCACACCTCGTGCTCGAGGTCGTAGCCCGCCTCGGCCGTTCGCTGGGCGTCGCGTTGTTCGCGGCGACGCCGGGACGAGTCCGAGCGCAGCACGTCCACCGAACGGCCATGGCAGTGAGCCAAGAGGTACGCCCGTAGTGAACCGCGGGCGGGATCGAACTTCTCCGGCTGGTTCCACAACCGCAGGAACACCTCTTGGACGAGCTCCTCGGCGATGCCGGGGTCGTTCAGCAGCCGCCGCGCCAGCCCGAACACCGCGCCACCGTGGCGGCGGTAGGCCTCGGCCAACGCCTCCTGGTGGTACCGGCTGATCGACACGACGAGCGCGGCGTCGCTTGCGGTGGTGAGGTCAGGGGCAGACATGGTCTGGGGAGGGCTTCCCGGATCCGCCGGCTCTCTAGCCGATGACGTCGTCGGGGCCGCGGGCACCCGTGGTCTTGGCGAACGTATCCGGGATCGGATAGTCGCCGAGCAGCAGGAGGAGGATGGCCGAGTGCTGCATCTCGATCGGCTGGATCGACCCTGCCACCTTGATCGCACCGGCGTCTTGGATGGCGTTCTGGATGCCGTTCAGGTAGGTCGCCGCGGCGACGTCTTCGAGGCTGAGCGCGAACTTCGCGAGGTCCACGACGTTGTGGACGTTGGCGAACCCTGGGGTGACCACCGCGTCCTGCACGGTCTTGTCCACGCCGGTCACCGCGCTCTTGCCGGCGCCGGTGAGGATGCTGTTCCACGCTGCCGCATGGTCCTTGTGCTGCATCTGGACCGTCGTGGCGAACGTGGCCACCGCGGGCGGAACCGAGCCGAGCTTGCCGGCGGTCGCCGCGTCGAGTCCCGCTTGGTAGGTCTGCACCGCGAGGTTCTCGAGGCTCGCCGCCAGCGCGGCGATGGCGAAGTCGCCGGTGAGCTTTTCACCTGACGTCCCGCTGGGAGCCGCCGTGGACCCAGCGCTGCCGCTCGACGCAGTCGTGTTCTTCTTGTCGGATCCGCATGCGGCCACGATCAACGCGCCGGCGGTGATGCCGGCGGCGCCGAAGAGGAAGCCGCGCCGGCTGGTGCCGCGCTCGCCTCGTAGCTCAGCCACGGCCTCCTGCATCCTCGGCAGCGTGTCGCGGTGCATGTCGTTCAGGTCATGCGTGAGCGACGTGAGCTCTGCTTCGGTGATCTGCATCTCTGGCTTCTTCTTCACTTGACGGCCCCTTCAGCGGCCGGACGGGCCTGGTCGGTCTTGAGGAACGCGTCGGGGAACCCGACGCTGCCAGCCGCAGCAGGAAGCTGGTCGGCCGGGGGTCCGAGCTTGATGAGCTCGGGCTTGCCTGCCTCGAGCAGCGCGCCGACGGCGAGCAGGATCGCCCGGTGCTGGTTCTCGACGCCGATGATCGACGCGAACGTGTTGCGCAGGTTCTTGTCGCTGACCGCACCGACCTCGGCGAGGTACGTCTCCGCCGCGACGAGCTCGAGCGTTGCCGCGAACTTCACCACATCGAGCGGCGTCTTCAACGTGGGCAACGCCGGGGTGACCACCGCGTCGAGCACGGTCTGATCGGGCTTGTCCTGCGTCTTGCCGCCGAGCTGCGTGGCCGCGGCGTTGAACGCCTTCATGTGATCCGTGTGCTGCATGACGGTCTTCGTCACGAACGCGACGACGGTTGCCCCAGCAGGGTCGGGGATGTTCTGCATGAACGGCAGCCCGGCCGCCTGGTTGTACACGGCGATGGCCAGGTTCTCGAGGGACGCTGCGGTCTGTGCCGCCTGGACGTCCATCGACGACTGCGCCGACGCCGGTGATGCCAGGAGCCGGGTGATGCCGACTCCCACGAGTCCCATCCCGGCGAGGCTCTTGGTCAGCAGCCCCGTCCGTCGCGTTTGGTACTCGGTCAGCTCGTCGAGGTCGGCGGCGCCGCTGGCTCGGCGGTCTCTTCCTTGCTCGACCAGCTCGGCCAAGCCGACCGTGGTGCTGCGCATGGAGTCGGCGTGCATGTCGTCCGACTCCTCGATGAGAGCCGACATGGCTCGTTGGTCAATCGTCACAAGCTCTCCTGTTGGGTTGCGTTCGAACATGACGGAGGTACGTCACGAACCGCTGACCTGGATGACGCCGGTCATGTAGTCGTGCACGTCGCAGTGGTACGCGAAGGTCCCCGCCTTGGTGACCGTGAACGTCTTCGAGCCCTTCGCGAACCGTCCGGCGTCGAAGCTGCCGTCGTTGGCCTTGAGCTCGTGGTCGGCGTCGTCCTGGTTGGTCACCGTGACGGTGTCGCCCACCTTGGCGTTGAGGGGCGTCGGCGAGAACACGAAGTCCTTGATCGTGATCGTCGTGCCCGCCGCGGACGGCGGGGCGGACGACGAGGACGCTGGCGCGGACGCGTTCGTGGTGGGCGAGCCCGAGCTGCAACCGCCAGCGATTCCGACCAGAGGGACGAGCGCCGCGGCGGCTGCCGCGGCTCGGCGAAGGATCCGTTTCGAGGGCACGAGGAGGAGTACGGACCAAAGCCGGAGCCCGGATGACGCGCGGCCGACGTTGCCCTACGGTCGAGCGATGCCCCGCCACTGGGTGCTCATCGGCCTGATGGGTGCTGGCAAGACGACCGTCGGAGAGCTGCTGGCGAGCCGCTCCGGCCGTCGCTTCTTCGACAACGACGCGCAGCTGTCAGCGATCACCGGGCGCACGGCGCGGCAGGTGCAGGCCGAACAAGGGCGCGAGGCCCTGCACGAGCTGGAGCGAGTAGCGCTCGCCAACGCAGTCGCCGCGCAGCCCCCAGCGGTGATCGCCGCGGCCGCTTCGGTCGTCGACGATCCCGCGTCTCGCGAGCTCTTGCGCCGTGAAGCCGACGTCGTCTGGTTGACGGTTGCCGTCGACGAGCTCGCCCGGCGCGTGGACACCGAGCAGCATCGGCCCGTCGACGCGG
>JBEEGB010000190.1:0-9068 GCA_041166585.1 Acidimicrobiaceae bacterium | reverse complement strand
TGCTCGCGGTGCCGGACGGGGCGATCGCCGAGGTCGCGGCATCCGTCGAGCCGGTCGCGTCGACGGTGGTCGCCCACCTCGCCGGCTCGCTCGGCCTCGAGGTGCTCGCGCCCCATCGGCTTCGAGCCGCGATCCACCCGCTCGTCGCGCTGCCCAACGCGGAGGTCGGCTCGGAGCGACTGCTCGGCGGCGCGTGGTTCGCGGTCGCCGGCGAGCCGATCGCAGCGGACGTCGTGGCCGCGCTCGGCGGGCGCTCGTTCGCGGTGGACGATCGCGACCGGGTCGCGTATCACGCGGCTGCGGTGATCGCGT
Source organism: Acidimicrobiaceae bacterium (assembly GCA_041166585.1). GTDB lineage: Bacteria > Actinomycetota > Acidimicrobiia > Acidimicrobiales > JACDCH01 > JBEEGB01. The sequence goes on along the minus strand of JBEEGB010000190.1, from coordinate 8,756 downwards.
CGAACCACCTCGTTGCGCTGCTCGACCAGGTGAAAGCCGTCGCTCCCGACGGCGTGCCCTTCGACGCGTACCTCGACCTCGTGCGCTCGACCGTCGACAACGTCGCAGCCCTCGGGCCCGTCGCTGCGCTCACCGGACCCGCGGCTCGCGGCGATACCGCGACCATCGAGCGGCACGTCGCCGCGCTGGCTCCCGAGGAGCGGGCGCTCTACGAGGTGCTGGCGGCGCGGTGCGCGCGGATGGCCGGCCGGTGAAGGTCGTCACGACGATCGCCGAGGCCCGCGACCTGCTCGACGGCGTGCGGAGGGAACGGCGGACGGTCGGGCTCGTCCCGACGATGGGGTACCTGCACGCCGGGCATCGTTCGCTGATGGAGCGGTCCGTGGGGGAGCGAGACGCGACGCTCGTGACGATCTTCGTGAACCCGTTGCAGTTCGGCGCGGGGGAGGACCTCTCGTCGTACCCGCGCGACTTCGAGCGCGACGCCGCGATGTGCGAGGCCGCCGGCGTCGACGTGGTGCTCCTCCCGAGCGTCGAGGAGATGTACCCGCAGGGCACCCCGACGTTGACGACCGTGACCGTCGCCGCGGTCAGCGCACCGATGGAGGGTGCGGCGCGGCCGACGCACTTCGCGGGGGTCGCGACCGTGGTCGCCAAGCTCTTTGCGATCGCGGGGCCGTGCCGCGCGTACTTCGGCGAGAAGGACTGGCAGCAGCTCGCGGTGGTGCGACGCATGGCCGCCGACCTGTCGTTCCCGGTCGAGGTGGTCGGCTGCCCGACCCTGCGCGAACCCGACGGGCTGGCCATGTCCAGCCGCAACGTCTACCTGACCGCCGAGGAGCGGGCGGCCGCGCCCGTGCTGCACCGGGCGCTCCTCGCGGGCGTCGAGGCCATCGACCGCGGCGAGCGCGACCCGGCCGCAGTGCGGGCCGTGATGGCGGCGGTCGTCGCCGCCGAGCCGCTGGCGCAGCTCGAGTACGCGGAGGTGGTCGATGCCGCCACGTTGCAGGAGATCGACCCGCTGGCGGGGAACCTTCGGCTACTTGCCGCGGCCCGGTTCGGACGTGGCAGACTGATCGACAACGAGGGGGCGACCATCCCGGCGCCCACCTGACGCAGGAGCCGCCGCGATGCGACGCCGCATGATGAAGTCCAAGGTGCACCGCGCCACGGTCACCGACGCCAACCTCCACTATGTGGGGTCGATCACCGTCGACCGCGATCTGATGGACGCAGCCGACCTGCTCGAGTACGAGCAGGTGGCGGTCGTGGACGTGGACAACGGCGCCCGGCTCGAGACCTATGTGATCGAGGGCGAGAGGGGCTCAGGGGCGATCTGCCTCAACGGCGCCGCCGCCCGGCTCGTCCAGCCCGGCGACAAGGTGATCATCATCAGCTACGCCGAGTACGACGAGGCCGAGCTCGAGCACTACGCGCCGACCATCGTCCACGTCGACACCGCCAACCGCCAGGTCGACGAGGTCCTCGCCCGCGAGCTGGCCGGCGACCGCTTCTACCGCGAGATCTCCGCGTTGACCTGACCGTTCTGGCGTGCGTTGGGGGGACATGGACCCCGTAACGCACGCCGGTTGGCATGGTTGGGGTCGGTAGGGTTCGCAAGTGGTGGCTGAACCGCAGCTGGATCTGCTCGTGCTCGGCTCGGGGGTGGCCGGGCTGTCGGCGGCCGTGCGGGCGGCCAGCGTGCACGGCATGCGCGTCGGCGTCCTCACCAAGGCCGAGCTGCACCAGGCGACCACCCGGTGGGCCCAAGGGGGAGTGGCGGCGGTGCTGGGCGGCGCCGATCCGGACTCCACCGACCTGCACCTCGCCGACACGCTCTCCGCCGGTGACGGGCTCTGCGACGTCGACGCGGTGCGGGTGCTCGTGGACGAAGGACCGGCGCGCGTCCACGAGCTGATCGCGCTCGGCGCGGCCTTCGACCTGGACGAGCACGGCGAGCTGGCTCGGGCCCGCGAGGGCGGCCACTCGCGGGCCCGGATCGTGCACGCCGGTGGCGCCGCCACCGGTGCCGAGGTCGAGCGGGCGCTGGTGGAAGCGGCGCGCAGCACGGCCGCGGCCCTGTACGAGGGTTGGTTCGCGCTCGACCTGCTTGTCGAGGGCGGCAGGTGCCGGGGGGTCGTCGCCTTCGACGGCCAAGGCGAGCGCGTCGAGGTCCGCGCCGCCAACGTGCTCGTCGCGACCGGAGGCGCCGGACAGCTGTACGCGGTGACGACCAACCCCACCGAGGCGACCGGCGATGGCGTGGCGATGGCGTTGCGGGCGCAGGTCGCGGTCGCCGATGTCGAGTTCGTGCAGTTCCACCCGACCGCGCTGCACCACCCGGCGATGCCCCGCCCGCTGCTGAGCGAGGCGTTGCGGGGCCACGGCGCGCTGCTGCGCGATGCCAGAGGTGAGCGCTTCGTCGACGAGCTGCTGCCGCGCGACAAGGTGAGCCGAGCCATCACCGGCCGCATGCTCGATCAAGGTGTCGAGCACCTGTGGCTGGACGCGACCGGCTTGGAGCGCTTCGGTGAGCGGTTCCCGACGATCGCGGAGGCGCTCGCGGAGATCGGGCTCGACCCGGCGCGCGACTGGTTGCCCATCAGCCCGGCGGCGCACTACTTCTGTGGTGGCATCGTCGCCGACCTCGACGGCGCATCATCGCTCCCCGGTCTTTGGGCCGCGGGAGAGACGGCATGCAACGGCGTGATGGGCGCGAACCGGCTGGCCTCCAACTCGCTTCTCGACGGCATGGTGTTCGCCCCACGGGCGGTCGAGGCGATCGAACAGGGCAAGGTCGGGCCCGATGCGACAGGAGCCATGCGGGCCGTGCTGCAGCGCGAGCCCGCGCCGTTGATCCCTGGTCGCCCGATAGCGGTGCCTGCGGCTGAGCCCGTCGCGAGGAGCCATGCCGACACGGCCAAGAGTCGCGACGCGCTGCAGCGATCGATGACCGAGTACGCCGGAGTCCTGCGCTCAGCGGCTTCGCTCGCGTTGGCCGACCGCGACGCCGAGCAGGCCCTTGCCGACGCGACCGGGATCGGTTCGCCGGCCTTCGAGCTGCTCAACCTCGCGACGGTCGCGCGGGCCGTGATCGCTGCCGCCACGGCGCGCGAGGAGACCCGCGGCTCGCACACCCGCACCGACTTCCCCGCCAGCGACGACGCCTTTCGCGTGCGCCTGTTGCTCTAAGTTCCTGGCCATGACTGACACAGGGACGACCGCCCCCGACTGGTACCCGGACCCATCTGGGCGTCACGAGCTGCGGTACCACGACGGATCGGCATGGACCGAGCACGTGTCCAGCCACGGGAAGCAGTCCGTCGATCCGCCGGGCGGCGTGAGCCACGTGCCGACCGTGAGCCGCGCCACCGAGAAGATCCAGCGCGACGTCACCCGCGCCGGCGCCACCGCGAGCGGGGCGGGTGGAGGCACGCTGTTCACCGAGCTGCTCCTGGTGGTGAACCAGAAGGCCAAGCTCATCGAGATCAATAACGAGTACGCGGTGTTCGACCAGCACGGCACCCAGCTCGGCGCAGTGCGCCAGGTCGGCCAGAGCAAGGCCAAGAAGGTGCTGCGCTTGGTCAGCAACGTGGACCAGTACCTGACGCACAAGCTGCAGGTGGTCGACATGCAGGGCAACGTGCTGCTCGCCCTCACCCGGCCGGCGAAGGTGATGAAGTCGAAGGTGATCGTGCAGGACGGCCAGGGCCGCGAGCTCGGCCAGGTCACGCAGCAGAACGTGATCGGCAAGATCCACTTCTCGCTCGAGTCGGGCGGCCAGACGGTCGGGTCGATCAACGCCGAGAACTGGCGGGCGTGGAACTTCAACATCCAGGACCACGCCGGCAACGAGGTGGCCCGCATCACCAAGACGTGGGAGGGCATGGCCAAGACCATGTTCACCACGGCCGACAACTACGTGGTGCAGATCCACCGTCCGCTCGACGAGCCGCTCCGCAGCATGGTCGTGGCCGCCGCCCTCTGCGTCGACACGGCCCTCAAGCAGGACAGCCGCGGCCTGGGCTGACCTCGACTGCTCGGGCTGCGCTGCTACTCGGGATGTGCGTGGAGCAGCGCCTCGGCCTCCTCGTCCGGCTCGAGCGGGCGCAGCAGGAGATCGATCGCCGCCCAGGTGGTGATCGCGAACGGGTAGAAGAGGACGGGTACTGCGATGGCGATCGCGAAGCCGGCGGCGAGCAGGGGCACGACCTGCACCTGCGCGTCGCGGATGGCGATGAAGAACACCGCACCCATGATCAGCGTCACGAGCAGGATCGCGGTCACGGCGTAGTTGACGAGGTAGACGCCGGTGAACGATCCCTCCTCCCGAACGAACCGGTAACCGCATCGAGTGCAGTGGTCGGCGATGTGGAAGTAGTCCTTGAACGGCACCTTCGCCCCGCAGCGGGCGCACCGTCGCCGCAGGCCCCGCATGATCATCGTGCGCGGGGCGGGCTTGCGTATCGGCGCCACGAGCATCAACGCTACCCACCGAGATCATGAGCGCAGACGTCCACCCCCCGATCAACGCGGTGCGCGCCGCGGTCGCACGCGCCCTCGAGGAGGACCTCACGCCCCTCGGTGATCTCACCTCCTCCCTGCTCGACGAGCACCTCACCGCCACTGCCGGCTTCGTCGTGCGCGGCCCCGGCGTCCTCGCCGGGGTGCGCTGCGCCACCGAGGCGTTCGCCCAGGTCGACGGCTCGGTCGAGGTCGCCTGGAGTGCCGACGACGGTGACGAGGTGACCGCCGGGCAGCTCGTGGGCACCGTGAACGGACGGCTCGCTCCGATCTTGACCGCCGAGCGGACCGCGCTGAACTTCCTCGGTCACCTCTCGGGGATCGCGACGCTGACGCGCCGGTTCGTCGTGGCGGCAGAGGGGCGGGCGCGCATCTGGGACACCCGCAAGACCACGCCAGGCCTGCGCGCGCTCGAGAAGGCCGCCGTCCGCGCCGGAGGCGGCGTGAACCACCGCGGCAACCTGTCCGACTGGATCCTGCTGAAGGACAACCACCTCGCCGTGCTCGGCATCGAAGAAGCCGTGCGGCGCGCTCGCGAACGATGGCCGGCGAGGACGGTGCACGTCGAGTGCGACTCGCTCGATCAGGTCGCGCACGCGCTGGTCGCCGGTGCCGACGCGCTCCTGCTCGACAACATGTCGCCCGACGAGGTGCGCACCGCCGTCCAGCTCGTCAACGACCGCGGCGGGAAGCGTCCGCTGCTCGAGGTGAGCGGCGGGATCTCGCGCGAGACCATCGGCGAGTACGCGTCCACCGGCGCCGACCTCATCTCGGTCGGCGCCATCACCAACAGCGCCCCTGTCCTCGACATCGGGCTCGACATGAAGGTTGGTACCTAGTGCTCCTCGCCGTCGACGTCGGCAACACCCAGACGGTCATCGGGCTCTTCGGCCACGAGGACGGACACGCCACCGCGGGAACGGGTGCCGACCGCGACCTGCTCGACCACTGGCGCATCGCGACGTCAGCCGAGCGCACATCAGACGAGCTCGCGCTCATGGTGCAGGAGTTCCTCGGCTTCCACGGGTTCAGCTTCGACGAGGACGTCGACGGCGTCGCGCTGTGCTCGTCCGTGCCCAGCATCACCGCCGCGGTGCGCGAGATGACCCAGCGCTACTTCGGGTTCCCCGCGGTCGTCGTCGAACCCGGCGTGAAGACGGGCATGCCCATCCTCTACGACCACCCGAAGGAGGTCGGTGCCGACCGCATCGCCGACGCCGTCGGCGCCTTCGACCTCTACGGCGGTCCGACGGTGGTGGTCGACTTCGGCACCGCCACGACGCTCGAGGCCATCTCGGCCAAGGGCGAGTACATGGGCGGCGCCATCCTCCCGGGCATCGAGATCAGCCTCGACGCGCTGTTCGGCCGCGCCGCCGCGCTGCGCCGAGTGGAGCTGGTCGAGCCCCGCAGCGTCATCGGCAAGAACACGATCGAGTCGATCCAGTCGGGCGCGGTCTACGGCTTCGCGGCCCAGGTGGACGGCATCTGCGCCCGCATCGTGAAGGAGATCGGCGAGGCAACCGTCGTCGCCACCGGTGGCCTGGCCGGGCTCATCACCCCGTTCTCGTCCAGCATCCAGTACCACGAGCCGTGGCTCACGCTGCACGGCCTTCGCCTCATCTTCGAGAAGAACCAGGTCGGCGCGTGAGCGAGCACGGAGTGCGAGCGAACAAATGTCATGCAGTCTCGGCCCACCGGGCCGAGCGGTCATCGGTGCCGCCCGCATCCGAGCCGCTCGGACTGCTCCACGACCCGACGGCGCACCGATGACGCCTCCGTACCGGTTCGAGAGGACGGCATCGGCAGCCGAGCTGCAGGCTCGTCATGCGGGACTCGAGCCAGGCACCGAGACCGACGAGCGTGTGACCGTCGCGGGACGGCTGCTGCTGCGACGTGAGATGGGCAAGCTCGCGTTCGGCACGTTGCAGGACGGCTCCGGGCGCATCCAGCTCTTCGCCCGCTCGGGAGCGACGCCCGACTTCGAGGCGTTCACGTCGCTGTCCTTGGGCGACTGGATCGGCGTCACCGGCGCGGTCATGACCACGAAGACCGGTGAGCTGTCGGTTCGCGTCGACGAGTGGGTCGTGCTCGCAGAAGCGCAGCGCCAGTTCCCCGACAAGTGGCACGGCATCACCGATCCCGACACCCGCTACCGCCAGCGCTACGTCGACCTGTGGGTGACGGACGAGGCGCGCCGCACCTTCCAGCTGCGCAGCAAGGCGGTGAGCTTGATCCGCCGCTTCCTCGAGGAGCGCGGCTTCGTCGAGGTCGAGACCCCGGTGTTCCACCCGATCCCCGGTGGCGCGACGGCCAAGCCGTTCGTGACGCACCACAACGCGCTCGACATGGACGTCTACCTGCGCATCGCGCCCGAGCTCTACCTCAAGCGGCTCGTCGTCGGCGGCATGGAGAAGGTGTTCGAGATCGCCCGCGTGTTCCGCAACGAGGGTCTCGGCTACCGCTGGAACCCCGAGTTCACGATGCTCGAGCTCTACGAGGCCTACGCCGACTACACGGACATGATGGCGATCACCGAAGAGCTGACCGCCTACCTCGCGCAGGAGCTGCTCGGCACGACGAAGGTCACCTACGGCGGCCGCGAGCTCGACCTCACCCCGCCGTGGCGGCGGGCGACGATGAGCGAGCTGGTGCAGGAGCAGATCGGCACCTACGTGGACCTGCGCACGCCGATCGAGGAGCTCGAGCGGCTGTGCGATGAGCACGAGGTGCACCACGAGCCGGGTTGGGGTCCGGGCAAGCTCATCCTCGAGCTGTACGAGAAGACCACCGAGGCGAACCTCTGGGGACCCGTGTTCGTGTGCGACTACCCGAAGGAGGTGTCACCGCTGGCGCGCGACCACCGCGAGAAGGAGGGATACGTCGAGCGCTTCGAGCCGATCATCGCAGGGCGCGAGATCGGCAACGCGTTCAGCGAGCTGGTCGACCCTGCCGCGCAGCGCGCCAACTTCGAGGAGCAGGCCGCGCAGAAGGCTGCGGGCGACGACGAGGCCATGGCCGTCGACGACGACTACGTCCGCGCCCTCGAGTACGGCTTGCCCCCCACCGGGGGCCTCGGCATCGGCATCGACCGTCTCGTCATGATCCTGGCCGACGTCCAGACCATCCGCGACGTGATCCTGTTCCCGACGCTCCGGCCCGAGCAGACCGACGGCTAGCTGTGGTTCCTAGCCAGGTTGTTCAGTCGGGCTAGTTGTTGCATGGGCGTCCTCGAGTCGAGGCTGCCGTGTTGTCGGGTGTTGTTGTAGTCGCGTAGGAACGGCAGGAGGGCTCGTCGTCGGTGCAGCGAGCTCGGGTAGGCGACGAAGTAGGCCCACTCGCGCAGCATCGTCTGGATGAATCGTTCGGCCTTGCCGTTGGTGCGGGGCCGGTAGGGCTGGGTGCGGCGGTGCTTGATGTTGTTGGCGCGGCACCACCGGGCCCAGTCGCGGCTCTTGTAGGCGGAGCCGTTGTCGGTCATGACCTCGCGCACCTCGACGGCATGGGCGGCGAACCAGGCGACCGCGCGCGTCATGAAGCTGACCGCGGCCGGTCCGGTCTGGTCGTCGAGTATCTCGACGTAGGCGAGGCGGGTGGCGTCATCGACACACACGTGGACGGCTTCCCAGCCCACGCGCTGCGTGCGGTTGCCGTGGTGGCCGGCCCCGCGGCCGGTGACTCGGTGGCCGGGGACGTTGAACCGGCCCAGCCGTTTGATGTCGACATGCACGAGCTCGCCGGGATGGCGGCGGCAGTAGCGGTTCGGCGGTTCCGGTGGCTCCAGGAGCGCGAGCCGACCGAGCCCGATGCGCTTGAGCACCGCGCTGACCGTCGAGATCGCCATCTGCAATGACTCCGCGATGCGCTTGGCGGTGAACCGCAGCCGGCGGAGCTGGTCGATCACCGCGACACGTTCCGGGGGCGTCGCCGCGATGCGATGCGGCCTCGAGCTGCGGTCCTGCAGTCCCGGTTCGCCCTCGGCCCGGAACCGGGCCAGCCACTTGAACCCGGACCGTTCACTGCAGCCGGCCGCTTCCGACGCGTCGGCGACGGTCCAGCCCTCGTCGATCACGCGCAAACACAACAGCAGTCGTCCCGACGGCGTGAGTCGGGCGTTACGGTGCAACCGCATTGGGTCTCCTTGGTCTCTCGAGTCGGCAAACCCGAGTTTTCAAGGAGACCCATGCACCCGTCAGGGACCCTGAAGAACGTCCCTAGGAATCACAGCTAGCGCG
>JBEEGB010000189.1:0-2807 GCA_041166585.1 Acidimicrobiaceae bacterium | reverse complement strand
AGCGACGAAAACCACACGTGACCGAGGACGCGCACGATGTCGTCGCGCGTCGCCGCGTCGAAGTCGGACGGGAACGAGCTCGCCATGATGCGGGTGATGACCTCGCCGGTCTCCCGCTGGCAGCGCGCCGCATGCGGGTCGGTCGACGTCAGCGCGACGATCAGCGCCTCGGCCAGCCGCGGCTCCTGCTCCATCGCCCGCGTCGCCCGGCGGAGCACCTCGATGACGCGATCGGCCAGCAGCTCGCCCTTCGGCGGCTTCTTCGAGACCCGACGGTCGAGGTCGAGCAGCCACTCGACCTGAGCCTCGGCCAGGAGGTGGTCCTTCGACGAGAAGTAGCGGTAGATGGTGCCGAGCGCGACCCCTGCGGTCGTGGCGACGTCGCGCATCTGCACCGCGTCATAGCCACCGTCGGCCCCGAGCTGCAGGGCAGCACCAATCACACGGCCACGTCTCGCGACCTGGCTCTTCGTGAGCGTCGACGTCGTCTCCATCGCCGCCATCCGACAAACCTACCGAGGCTCGCGAGGCAGGCCCAGGACCCGCTCGCCCACGATGTTCTTCTGGATCTCGTCGGTCCCGCCGCCGATCGAGGACTGGACGGCGTTGATGAGCTTCTGCTGGAACACGCCGTCGAACTGCGCGTCGGGGTGCTCGAGCGTGCCGTAGGCCCCCTGCACGTCGATCGCCAGCGCGCCGAGGTGCTTCACGTAGCGCGAATAGGCGAGCTTCATCACCGATGCCTCCGGGCCCGGTCGGCGTCCCTGCGACAGGGCGGTCCGGCTGCGCAGGCGCAGGTAGCGGATGATCTCGTTGCGGCTCCACGCGGTGACGAAGCGCTGCCGGAACACCGCGTCGTCGGTCGCGCCGAGCGCTCTCGCCGCGGCGAGCAGCCGGTCGGGGTCGGACATCCCGGACCCCCCGGCGATCGCGACCCGCTCGTTGGTGAGCGTGGTGACGGTCACCTTCCAGCCGCCACCGACCTCGCCGATGACGTTCGCGGCCGGAACGCGCACGTCGTTGAGGAACACCTCGTTGAAGTGCGCCTCGCCGTTCATCTGGCGCAGCGGCCGCACCTCGATGCCGGGCGACGCCATGTCGAGCACGAAGTAGGTGATGCCCGCGTTGCGCTGCGCGTCGGGGTCGGTCCTGGCGATGAGGATGGCCCACTCGCTGTACTGCGCGTTCGAGGTCCACACCTTCTGCCCGTTGACGACGAACTCGTCTCCGTCCCGCACCGCTCGGGTGCGCAGCGACGCGAGATCAGAGCCGGCCTCGGGTTCGCTGAAGAGCTGGCACCACACCTCCTCGCCCCGCAGCATCGGCGCCAGGTAGCGAGCCTGCTGCTCGGCGGTGCCGTGCTCCATGAGCGTCGGCGCCACCATGCCGTGGGCGACGGCGAACGCACCCACCGACACGCCCCACTTCGCGTGCTCCTCCTGGAACACCGCCTCCTCGATCGGCTTGCCGCCGCGCCCGCCCGCCGCCTTCGGCCAACGGATGCCGGCCCAGCCGCCCTCGTAGAGCTGGCCCTGCCACCACCGGCACCGCTTGATGTACTCCCCCGGGTCGACGTCACCGCTGAAGTGGCCGGCCGAGAAGTCCTCGGGACTGCCCTTGGGGACGGCGTTCGCGTCCAACCACGCACGCGCCTCGGCCCTCAGCCGGGCCTCCTCGGGCGTGTCGTCGAAGTCCATTGCCGGATCAGCCTAGAACACGAGTAGAACGTGTTCTAGTTTTCCACCAGCTCTTCGGCGGTCTCGGCCTCGGAGACCTGTTCGCCTTCGCGGCCGGCGAGGTACTGCTGGTGGACCGAGTGCAGGAACCGCTCGACGGCCTCGATCACCCGTGCCGTCCGGAACGACGGGAAGATGTCGAACGCGTGCTCGGCGCCCTGCATCTCGGCATAGAGCACGGGGGCGTCGGACGCTTCGCGAAGCAGGCGCACGAACTCGCGCGCGTCGGCGACGGGAGCGAGCGTGTCGAGGTCGCCGTGGATCACGAAGAACGGTGGGCGATCGGGGCGCACGCGGTCGAGCGGCGACGCCTTGGCGAACGCCTCGGGATCATCAGCGAGCTTCTTCTTCATGATGATCGGGCCGAAGAAGCGCTTCACGGTGTCCTTGTGCCATGTGCCATTGCGGTTCGTGAAGTCGTACACGCCGTAGAACGGCACGGCCGCCTGCACGGCGGTGTCCACGTCCTCGAAGCCGGGTTGGTACTCGGGGTCGTTCGCGGTGAGCGCCACGAGGGCACACAGGTGGCCGCCTGCCGATCCACCCGTCACGCACAGGAAGTCCGGGTCGGCTCCGTGCTCGTCGGCGTGCTCCCGGTACCACGCGATCGCCTTCTTCAGGTCGACGAGGTGATCAGGGAACGCCGCCCGCGGGCTGAGCCGGTAATTGGCGTTGATGCCGACCCACCCGTTGGCGGCGAGGTGGTTGAGCAACGGGAGACCCTGCTCGCGCTTGTCACCGATGACCCAGCCGCCGCCGTGGATCTGGAGGATGCCAGGCCGCCGGTCGCCCGGCGCGGCGTCGGCTGCCGCGGTGACATCGAGGCGGATCTTCTTCTTGCCGTACTCGGCGAACGTGATGTTGCGCCGGCGGGTGACACCAGGTCGACTGCGCATCAGGATCGGGAAGAGCACGAGGCGGCGCGGGAAGACGGGCGCGTCGTCGCCGATCTCGAGGTCGGCGGTGGCGTCGCGAAGGGTGACCACCGTCTTGCGCGAGCGGCCGATGATGGCGCCGAGACCGGGAGCGCCCATGGCAGCGAGGACAAGACCGGCCCAGCCCTGACCGTCG
>JBEEGB010000188.1:0-3103 GCA_041166585.1 Acidimicrobiaceae bacterium | reverse complement strand
TCAGACCAATCCGCATCTGTCCCCCTCCCACACTCTGCTGTACGGTCGTACAACGATAGCGGTCGTGCGCTGCCTCAGGAGGAGCGATGTCCGTCACCCAAAGCCCGCTGACACCGCATGTCGGCGTCGAGATCGCCGGTATCACGGGCGTCGAGTTCGTCAACCGGACCGTCGCGGAGGGCGGGCTCGCCGCCCTCGACCGATATGGCGTCGTCGTCTACCGCGAGGCTGACATCTCCGACGACGATCTCGTCGCGTTCAGCCGCATGTTGGGCGAGGTCGCGGTCGTGCCGACGGGTGAGCACGAGCATCCCGAGATCCAGACGATCACGCTCGATCCGTCCAAGACCGACGCCCTGCTCGCCTCCTATCGGCAGGGCAACTTCCTCTGGCACATCGACGGCGCCACCCAAGCCCTCCCGCAGAAGGCCACGTTGCTCAGCGCCCGAGAGGTCGACGACGCCGGCGGCGACACCGAGTTCGCCAGCACTTATGCCGCGTACGAAGCCTTCCCCGAGGAGGACAAGGCGGAGATCGCCGACCTTCGCGTCGTGCACAGCTTCGCCGCGGCGCAGCACCGCGCCCATCCGGACGCCACCGGAGAAGTGCGGACCTCCTGGGATCGCGTGCCGGTGAGAATCCACCCGCTGGTGTGGACGCGTCGCAACGGCCGGAAGTCGCTGCTGCTCGGTGCCACGGCCGCTGAGGTCGTCGGCTGGCCCGCCGCGAAGGGCCAGGCCCTGCTCGATCGCTTGCTCGAGTGGTCGACCCAGCCGTCGTTCGTGGTGCGCCACCACTGGAGGCGAGGCGACCTCGTGATGTGGGACAACACCGGGATGTTGCACCGTGCGCTGCCGTTCGCGCCGACATCGCGGCGCCTGCTCCACCGCACGACGCTCGTCGGCGAAGAAGCCGTTGTCTGAGACTGGGAGCACGACGTGAACCTCGACGCGAACCTCGATGACCTGCGACGCGACGTCCAGTACCTCAAGGACCGTACTGACATCCACGACTGCATCGCGACGCACGCGCGGGGCTGCGATCGCCACGACCTCGAGCTGCTCAGCAGCACCTACCACGACGACGGCGTCGACGAGCACGGTGCCACCTTGAACCGCGGTCCCGACTACGCGGCGTGGGCGAATGCGGTGCATGCCGCGACCTCCGAGAACCATTTGCACAACATCACGACCCACACAGTCGAGATCGACGGTGACATCGCGCACGCCGAGAGCTATGTACTCGTTGCGATGTTGAGTCCCGATCGTGCGACGGCCACGTTGCTCAACGGGCGTTACCTCGACCGCCTCGAACGCCGCGACGGCACATGGAAGATCGCGGTCCGACGTTCGACGCTCGAGCTCCTGCTCACGGCCGACGCGTCGATGCTGCAGTCCAGGTACTTCACGGACCAGGGCTACATCAAGGGCACCCGCGAGCGCGCCGACCCGTCGTACGCGCGCCCCCTCAGCGTGGAGACGCCCGCGGCGCGCTGGTGAGCGCCGACTCGGTGTCGACGCCGCCGACAGTGACAGCATCCCGTGGAGGACCGCAGGGGGGCACCGTCTCGGGCGAGCACACAGCGTCAGCGTCGACCGGATCGCGGGAGACTCTCCATCGGTACCGACGCAAGAGCCGCCAGGCAGCGACTGAGCCGTTGCGGGTGGCATGGAGACTTTCACGTTCATGCCGGCATACGGACGTTCACGGGGACCATCACGAGGCCGCGTCGATCGCACCGAGCGCATCAGTTCTGGCGCGTCAGCCGATCGAGTTCAAGGTCGATTCGAACTGTGCGCTGGTGACCGAGTTCCCTTCGAGTACGAACCAGATGCCGTCGTGGATCCACTCTGCCTGGAGCTGTCGGGCGCTTGACTCAGGTTGCACCAAGCGGTCGCTGAAACACGCCTGACTCCCGTTAGAGAGCGTTTGACGAGCCGCGCCAGGACAAGTGTGCGGCTCCGATTCGTTCGGCTGCTGCGGGCGTTGACGGAGCTGGATGTACGTGTCGTAGAACCCGTCGGCGTTCTGCTGTGAGCCGTCAGGAACCCACAACTGGAAGTAGACAGTGCCATTCACGGCAGGTTCGGGAAGCTTGTAGATCCGAAGGTCCTGGCGTGCGACGCTCCAACCTTCGGGGATCTGGTGAGGATCCTGCGGAAGAACTCCGAGGAGCGGCGCAGCCTGTTCGGGGGTGGCGTCACAGCCCGGTGTACCGGTACTCCGCACGACGCAGCTTTCACGAGCAATGCCCTGGGCTTGCGGCCCGATGGATTCGGCGGTCGGGTGAGGAGCGTGGTTGCCGTTGTCGTTGGTGACGGCGGCGATGCCGAACGCGACTGCCGTGGCACAGACGACTCCCGCAGCTAGCGCGAGCAGTGGAGTCCGACGGCGAGGGACTCGCATGGCTTCGACCGCACGTCCGCCACGCAACTCGTCGAGTGCGATCGGGACCGCGCCCTCGTCGAGCAAGTTGCGAACCTGCGTCATGAGATCGTCAGGCATGATCGAGTACCTCCAGTGCGTGGCGGAGCCGTGCGAGGCCGCGCGTTGCGTGCGTTCGAACAGTCGGAGGTCGCAAGCCAGTCACTTCTGCGACCTCGGCGGGCCGCCATCCATATCCATGGATGAGCACAACTGCGAGACGTTGACGCTCTGACAGACTTGCGAGCGCCTCGGCAAGCTTCGGTTCAATCCACGGATCGTGCTGCTCGGATCGGGCGAACACGATTGGCGACTTGCGACGGCGCATGTGGCTCTGGCCGACACGGTACAGATAGCCCATCGGATTCCTCATCGCTCGGATCCTTTCCCAGTGCTCCCACGCGTATGACAGAGCGTCGCTCGCTGCTTCGCGGCCAGCCTCGATGCCGTAAGCGGCGACGAGAGCACGACGAAGCCGCGGCTCAGCCCTTTCGAAGAAGTCCTCGAACGGCTCACAACTACTCCGCACGACGCTCGCTCTCGTTCGCTGGTGCACTACCAGGAGAGAGTTCCGAACCGATCAAACGCGTGACACTGGACGCGACATTTCCCCCCAGAGCGCGCCAGATTGCCCGCGATGCGCTCGGGCGGCCGTCGAGACGGCGCGCCAGAACGACGC
>JBEEGB010000187.1:0-3515 GCA_041166585.1 Acidimicrobiaceae bacterium | reverse complement strand
AGCAGGGCGAACATGATGGCGGGGACCCACCACGGGCTGACCTTCACCGAGTGGGGGATCGGCGGCGTGTAGCGACCCGAGGACTCGCGGGCCATCGGCGTCTTGGAATCGCGGACGGCACCACCCTTCGGTGTCGTCCGTCCGCCGCCCTGCACCCTTCGCTTCGCCGGCTTGGCCATGGCGGACGACAGTAGTGCCCGCTCGGGGGGTACTACAGCGCCACGCAGACCGCTGCACCGGACCCGAGGGCGTCGGCGAGGGCCGCGTCGGCCGCCATGTAGAGCGCATCGGCAGCCCCGGCGTGCTGGGGGTAGCCGGCGACCCCGGCGACGACGTCGATGGCGACTCGGCTGCCGTCCCTGAGCGCGAGCGGCCCCCACAGTCCGGCCAGCACCGGTCCGAGGATGCCCGCCACCTGCCCGGCATCGGTCCCGGGCACCAGCACCGCGAGCTCGTCCGAGCCGGTGCGGGCCAGCACCGCACCGTGCGGCAGCTTGGCCCGACCGTCGCTGACGAGACGGCTCGCCACCGAGGCCAAGCCCTCGGTGCCGGCGGAGGTCTCGAGCGGCGAGGCGCTGCGCAACCGCACCAGCGCCAGGGCCAGCGGTTCCTGGGCGGCGGCCGCGGTCGCCAGCTCGTCCACCAGGCGGGCGTCGAGGTAGTCGTGGGACATCACGCCGTCCACCGCGTCGCGGCCCTTGGTGGAGAGCTCGGCCGCGGCCACGATGCGCTCGGCAACCTTGTCGGCGAGGGTGTTCACGTTGAACGGCTTGGCCTCGAAGCCGTCGATGCCGGTCGCCGCCGTGCTCGCCCGCACCCTGGCCGACTCGTCGGCGGTCACCACGATCACGGGGAGGAAGGCGAACCGGTCGACCGAGCGGATCAGCCGGTAGGCCTCGTGGCCCGAGAACCCCCGCAGCCGGTAGTCGAGCAGAACGCAGTCGGGGCTGTGCTCATCGATCGCGATCACCACGTCTTCGGGGCAGACAGGGTCGATGCGCTCGAAGTCGTAGCCGCTGGCCCGGAAGTAGGCCCGCAGGAACGCGGCGATGTCGTCGTCGTCCTCGACGGCCAGCAGGCGGGTGGTCGCGCCCAGTCGATTCGAGAGCGAACCCCTTCGATCCCGTTCCACCACACCACTACTCTCCCACCCGGTGAGCGAACCCCGGGTCCTGGTGATCGACAACTACGACTCGTTCACCTACAACCTCGTCCAGTACTTGGGCGAGCTCGGGGCCGTCCCCCTCGTCCATCGGCACGATGCGCTCGCTCTCGACCAGCTCTTGGCGCTGGAACCCGACGCCGTGCTGATCTCACCTGGCCCCGGCGACCCCGACCACGCCGGCCTCTCGAACGAGGTGATCCAGGCCTTCGCCGGCCGCCGGCCGGTGCTCGGCGTCTGCCTCGGTCACCAGTGCATCGGTCAGGTCTACGGCGGTCGGATCGTGCGGGCTCCGCAGGTGATGCACGGCAAGACGTCGCTCATCCACCACGACGGCACCGGCGTGTTCGCCGGGTTGCCGAACCCGTTCGAGGCCACCCGCTACCACTCCTTGGTGGTGGACCGCGCCTCGGTGCCCGACGTCCTCGAGATCACCGCGGAGACCGACGACGGCACGGTCATGGGCCTGCGGCACCGCGAGCTGGCGGTCGAGGGCGTGCAGTTCCACCCCGAGTCGATCCTCACCACCTCGGGACACGACCTGCTGAGAAACTTCCTCGCCTCCACCAGCGAGCTTCGGAGCCAGGCGGCTCTCTAGCAGCTGTTCCGGGGGGCCGGCGCCCCACGGGGTCAGGCGCAGGTGGGGCGGCGGACCGTGATGGCCACGCTGGTGCCCTTGTCGGCCATGGTGTTCGGGCCGGGGTTCTGATCGGTGACGATGCCGTCGGCCGGGGCGAGCGCGTCGGTGACGCAGGTGACCTTCGACGTGAACCCGGCGTTGGCGAGAGCGTTCTCGGCCTCGACCTGCGTCTTGTTGAGCACGTTCGGCACCGCCGCCTGCTTACCGCTCGACACGACGATCGTGACCGTCGAGCCCTTCTCGAGCGGCGTGTCCTTCGGCGGCTCGGTGCGGATGACCTTGCCCTTGTCGACGGTGTCGGATTGCTCCTCGACGACCGTGGTCTTGAACTGCCCGACGGAACCGAGCTCGTTGGCCGCGTCGGCCGCAGTCTTGCCCGCGACGTCTGGCACCGGCACCTGCGTCTTGCCGGTGGCGACCACCAGGACGATCGGCGCGTTCTTGGCCACCTGCTCGTCGGGCTTGGGTGTCTGGTCGATCACCTCACCCTTGGCGACGTTGGGATCGTCTGACGTGCCGTCCTGCTGGCTGATCTGGCCCGTGAAGCCGGCGGCCTTCAGCGTCTGCACCGCCTGATCGAACTTCGAGCCGGTGACCTTCGGCATCGGCACCGTGTCGGCCCCTTGGCTCACCTTCAGCGTGGCGGTCGGGGGCTGGTCGGGCGGGGCCTTCTTCGTGGTCCCCTCGGCGGGGTCGACGTCGATGACGCTGTTGGCCGGCACCGACTCGTTCTTCTCGTTGACGATCTTCACCTTCCAGCCCGCGGTCTCCAAGCTCTTCTGGGCCTGGTCGACGGGGGCGCCCTTGAGCCCGGTCGGCACCTGGAAGTCCTTCGTGGCCACCGTGCTGGCCGTGCTGTTCGTGAGCACCTTGGCCAGCGCGAACAACAACCCGGCGAGCACGCACAGCAGCAGGATCAGCACGACCAGGAACGCACCGCTGCGGCGAGGCTCCTGATACGCGGGCGGAAGGTCCTCCACCGGGATGGTGCGGGTGCCGTCGCTGTAGCCCTGCACGGCGCGGGTCTGCGCCACGGCCTCGGTGCCTCCCGCAGCCGCGGCCGCGGCTGCGCCCATGGCCAGCACCGGCTGACCCTCCCGGAAGCGGCGCAGGTCGGCGCGCAGGTCCTCGGCCGAGGGGTATCGGGAGGCCGGGTTCTTGGCGAGCAGCCGCATGATGATGGCCTCGAGCGGGACGGGTACGTCGGTGTTGGCGTGGCGAGGCGGTGCCGGCTGCTCCTGCACGTGCTTGTACGCGATGGCCACCGGGCTCTCGCCGGTGAACGGCGCGCGACCCGTGACCATCTCGTAGAGCACGACACCCAGCGAGTACAGGTCGCTGCGGGGGTCGAGGGGAAGGCCTTGGGCCTGTTCGGGCGCGAAGTACGTCGCCGTTCCCATCACCGAGCCGGCCTGGGTGAGGTTGTCCTCGGCGCTGGCGTTCAGCGCGCGGGCGATGCCGAAGTCGGCGACCTTCACCTGGCCGGACGGTGAGATGAGGACGTTGCCCGGCTTGATGTCGCGGTGCACGACGCCGTTGCGGTGGGCGAAGCCGAGCGCAGCCGCGATGTCGGATCCGACCTCCGCGGCGCGCTGCGGGTGCAGCGGTCCCTCGTTGCGGATGATGTCGGCCAGGCTGCGTCCTTCGATGTACTCCATCACGATGAAGTACGTGCCCTGCTCCTGGCCCCAGTCGTAGACCGAGACGATGTTG
>JBEEGB010000186.1:0-8205 GCA_041166585.1 Acidimicrobiaceae bacterium | reverse complement strand
CGCGCCGTTCGGGTGCGTGCAACCGTGCGTGCTTCAGCTTGCGGGCCACCTGCTGCTGGAACCCGTGGCTGTTCGGGGCGAACGGCGTGGGCAGGTCGAGGTGCGCGAGCACCTCCGGCGGCTCGTCGAAGTCGCCCTTGGACAACGTCATCACCTTGCGGTGCGCGGTGATGACGCGCAGGCGTGACTCGTCGCGCCGGTTGGCCAAGCTGAGCACCGCGGCCCGACCCCCGCTGCGACCGGTGTGGACGTCGATGACGTCGCCAGGGCGAAGCCGCTCGAGCGCGGCCTCGATCGCGCCACGCGGCGACACGACCGCGCGCCGGGCCTCATCGGCCGCGTCGACAAGCGCGCGGTACTCGGTGACGTCCCCGCGGTCGCACTGCACGGCGGCATCGAGGCCGGCCAGCGCAGCCCGCCGCTTGTCGAGCCGCGACTCCAGCCGGACCACCGACCGGTCAGCCTGGTACTGCGCGAACGACAGGTTGAGGAGGTGGTGCGCTTCGGATGCCTCGTAGCGCTGCACGAGGTTGGCCGCCATGTTGTACGTCGGCCGGAACGCGGACGTGAGGCGAAACGATCGGCTCGAGGCGAGCGATGCCACCTGGTCGAACGGCACGAACGGTGACCAGAGCACGACGGCGTACCCGACCGGGTCGAGTCCTCGTCGCCCGGCTCGTCCGGTGAGCTGCGTGTACTCCCCTGGGGTCAGGAACTCGTGCCGCTCCCCCGTGAACTTCGACAGCTTCTCGATCACCACCGTTCTTGCCGGCATGTTGATGCCGAGCGCGAGCGTCTCGGTGGCGAACACGACCTTCACGAGGCCCTGCGTGAAGCACTCCTCGACCGCCTCCTTGAACGGGGGGACCATCCCCGCGTGGTGCGACGCGATCCCCTGCTCCAGCGCGGTGAGCCATCGGTCGTAGCCGAGGACGTCGAGGTCCGAGTCCGACAGCGCCTCGACGTGGCGCTCGGCGATGGCGCGGATGCGGGGCCGGTCCGCGGGATCGCTCAGCCGGAGACCCCACGCCACGCACGCATCGACCGCGTCGTCGCACGCGGCACGGCTGAAGATGAAGTAGATCGCCGGCAGCAGGTCCTCGTCGCTGAGACGTTCGACGAGCTCGGTCCGGCGCGGCGTGAAGAAGCGCTTGCGGGGCCGACCCCGCACGTTCGTGTTGCGCAACGACTCGGCGTCGAGCCGGCTGGCCTCGGGGTTGGGCCGCCCGTCCACGAGGGTCGGCAGCAGCTGGAGCTCCTGGGACGACTTGTCGCCGACGCAGTAGAGGTTCACCAGCTCGACCGGCCGCTTGTCCTCGATGATCGGGACGGTCGGGCCACGCACGGTGCCGATCCAGTCGGCCAGCTCCTCGGTGTTCGACACCGTCGCCGACAGGCACACCAGCCGCACGCTCGTCGGCAGGTGCAGGATCACCTCTTCCCACACGGCACCCCGGTAGGCGTCCTGCAGGTAGTGCACCTCGTCGAGCACGACGAAGCGCAGCCCTTCGAGCGCGCTCGACTCCGAGTAGATCATGTTGCGCAGGACCTCGGTCGTCATCACCACGATCGGAGCGTCGCCGTTGATGGCGTTGTCGCCCGTGAGCAAGCCGACGTTGCTCGCGCCGTGGCGGCGGACGAGGTCGCTGTACTTCTGGTTCGAGAGCGCCTTGATGGGAGCGGTGTAGAACGCCTTCTGCCCTTCGGCCAGCGCCAGCGCCACCGCGTACTCCGCGACGACGGTCTTGCCCGAGCCCGTCGGCGCCGCCACCAGCACCGAGTCACCGGCATCGATGGCGTCGATCGCCTCGAGCTGGAACGGATCGAGGTCGAAGTCGTAGGCGGCGAGCAGCTCGGCCCGACGAGCCATCACGCGTCGGCCGTGGCCTGCCTGGCCGCGGCCTTGCGCTTGCGCCGGTTGCTGATGCGCCCGACGATGATCGCGATCTCGTAGAAGATGCACATCGGGACCGCCAGCGCCAGCATGCTGATCGGGTCGTTGCTCGGTGTCGCGACGGCCACGACGACCGTCACGGTGACGATGGCGTGCCGCCGGTACTTGCGCAGCCAGTCGTTGCTCACGATCCCCGCGAGCTGCAGGAAGATGAGCAGGATCGGGAACTCGAAGCCGATGCCGAACGCCAGCATCATGTAGAGGATCAGCTGGAAGTACTTCGACGGCGAGAAGCCCGTGACGAGGCCGCCGCCGCCGACGCCGATCAGCCAGCTGAGCGCCTTCGGCAGCGTCCAGTAGGCGATCCCGGCGCCCATCGCGAACAGCGTGATCGCGGAGACGATGAACGGCAGGGCGTAGCGCTTCTCGTGCTTGTAGAGCCCGGGCGTGACGAACTGCCAGATCTGCCAGAGGATCACCGGCATGGCGAAGGTGATGCCACCGTAGGTGGCGACCTTCAGCCGCACCGCGAAGCCTTCGAGCGGGTCGGTCTGGAGCAGCCGGCCATCGGTGATCGTCTTGTCCTTGCTGATCTCGTGGTACGGGTGCAGCAGGATGTCGAAGATCCACGGGTAGAGGATCCACGCGAGCACGGCGCCGAGCGCGATGGCGATCGCGCACTTGATCACGCGGCTGCGCAGCTCGGTGAGGTGCTCCATCAGGGTCATGCGACCCTCGTCAGCGGCCCCGGCGGGAAGCGTCGTCGCGCTCACTCCGGCTCAGGCTGCCGGGTCATCGGACTCGGCGCCGGCCTCGGGCTCGGCGTCGGTGTTGGCGACGGGCTCGAGCTTGGCCGGGCCGGACGGCTCCGGCTCGCCTGCGGCGGGCGGAGGTGCCTGGGTGACCTCGTTGAACGCCCCGCGCATCTCGTCCTGGAAGCCGTTCGACATCCGGCGCAGCTCGCCCATCACGTTGCCCATCTTGCGGGCGGCGTCCGGCAGCTTGTCGGGGCCGAGCACCACCAGCGCGACGAGCAGGATGACGATGAGCTCACCCGGTCCGACGTTGAACATGACGGGAAAGGCTACCGGGCCTCGTCGGACCGGAACGATCGTCCCCGCATGCCCTCGACGGCGGCCCGGGTGGCGGCGGTGTCGTCGGCGAGGGCGATGATCGCGGTTCGGACGGCCAGCAGCTCGGTGCAGCCCGTCCGCAGGTCAGCGGCGGCAAACGCCGCTTGCCGGGTGGCCGCGAACACGGCCACGAGGCCGATGGCGACGACCATCACGGGAAGCACCCACAGCACGCTCATGTCAGCCGATTGTACGGCGCGGGCAGGTCCCCTGGATCGAGCAGACGGCTAGCGCAACATGGCGGCGACGGTGTCGAACCAGTCGTCGCCCTCGAGCAGCTCGTGGAAGTCGAGCAGATCGTCGTGGTTGATGCGATCGCCGAACCGGGGCTCGTAGAGCTCAGCCGGCAGCTTCCAGGTGGCCAGCTCGACGCCAGAGGCGACGAGGAGGTCCACGATCCGTGGCTCAGCGGGCTTCACCACGGTCATCGCGCAGTGAGGGCACCGGAAGTTGTAGGTGCCTGAGTTGTCCTCGATGCAGACGCGCACGCGGACGTCGGCAGTGGTCAGCTCGACGTCACCGCACTCCCCACACGTTGCCCGAATCGTTGCCATGCTGCTTGGTCTCCTACTGGTGCCCGCTTGCGCCTACTCCATCGGCACATGCATCGTCCCCATTACCTGTTCTTCCATCAATAGGTCGCCCGCCCCATTCCTCCGACCCCATGAGGCCCAATTCCGCCTTATGCCCAACCTCGAACCCCTCCGGCAGCCCGTCATCGGCTTCGCCCACCGTGGTGCTCGCGCCCATGCACCCGAGAACACGCTCGAGGCGTTCGCCCTCGCGCTGCGCCTGGGCGCCAAGGGCCTGGAGAGCGACGTGTGGCTCACCGCCGACGGGGTCCCGGTGCTCGACCACGACGGGATCGTGGGGGGACGGGTCCGCCGGCGATCGATCGGGGGCGAGCAGCGGGCCGACCTCCCGGCGCACGTCCCAACGCTGGCTGAGCTCTACGAGACGTGCGGGACGGCGTACGAGCTCTCGTTGGACGTGAAGGACGAACGGGCGGTCGACGAGGTCGTGGCGGTGGCGCGCCGGGCAGGAGACGGCGCGGCCGGTCGCCTGTGGCTGTGCGGCTCGTTGCGGATGACGAGCGCGTGGAGACCGCGCTTCGAGGACGTGAAGCTGGTGGATTCGACCCGCCTGCGCGCCCTCCGCGACGGCCCGGAACGTCGTGCGGCCGAACTCGCCGATGCCGGGATCGACGCGATCAACCTGCACCACACCGACTGGTCAGCAGGGCTGGCGACGCTGTTCCACCGCTTCGGCGTGCTCGCCTTCGGCTGGGACGCCCAGCACGAGCGGGTGCTCGATGGCCTGCTGGCGATGGGGATCGACGGGGTCTACTCAGACCACGTCGACCGCATGATCGACGCCATCGCCCGCCGCGACGTCACAGGCCGCTGAAGGAGCCGAGCGGCCAGACCCGCACGAAGGCCCGGCCGACGATCGAGCTCTCCTTGATCGGGCCGAAGCGGTTGCTCGCCATCGAGTTGTTGCGGTTGTCGCCCATGACGAACACGTCGTTGGCCGGCACCTTGATGCACTTGAAGTCCTGCGGCGTCGACTCGTTCGCCTTGAGGTAGGGCTCGACGAGCTCGGCGCCCTGCACGAACACCTTGCCGGCGCGAACCTCCACGGTCTCGCCCGGCAGCGCGATGACGCGCTTGATCAGGTCCTTGACCTCTTGACCGCCGGTGACGCCAGGGAAGGTCACGGGCTGACCGTCGCAGCCGTCGACCTGCTGTGCGGTCGTCGGTGGGCGCTCGAACACCACGATGTCGCTGTGGTTGACGTCGTGGACGCGGTAGCTGAGCTTGTTGACCAGCACCCGATCGCCGACCTTCAGCGTGGGCTCCATCGAAGCTGACGGGATGTAGAAGGCCTGGAAGAGGAACGTCTTGATGACGATCGCGACGAGGAGGGCACCGGCGACGACGAGGACCCACTCCACCGTGTTGCGGCGGCTCGAGCTGCGGCGGCGCTTCCGGCGCGCGCCAGTCGCGCCGTCGTCGTCCGTGTCCAGCTCACCTCCATCGGGGGCGAAGGACGCGGTCGGCACCTGATCGCGATCGGGTTGGGCGTCCACAGCGCGCACGACGGTAGCGGGTCGGTGGCGCGTCCTTGGTTCGCGTCAGCCCGCGCGGTAGCGCGTCAGCAGCCGCTGCGCCGCGTCAGTCCCGGCATCGCCGAGCGTGGGGTCGCCGTCGACCTCGACGACCTTGGCGTGCGGGCCGAGCCGGAGCAGCAGGCGCTCGAGCCACGGGCGCGCGCTGATCGCGAGACGGACGCGCAGTCGCCCGTCGCCGAGCTGCTCGGCCCCCTCGTACGGGTACGAGTCGAGCACCCACCCGGCCTCCGGTTCGAGCTCGATCGTCACCCGCGGATCATCGGCTCCGGGCTCGAACAGCCCGAGGTCGCGCTGCTCCTCGGGCGCCTCGAAGGTCGCGTCGAGCAGCTCGGCAGCCACGATCCGGTCGACGCGGAACAGCCGCTCGCCCTCACGTAGGTGGTCGTGGCCCACGACGTACCACTGCCCTTGGTCGGCGTAGACCCGGTACGGGTCGATGGTCCGCACCGTCATCTCGTCGCGACCGTGGGCGTAGTAGTCGAGCTTCACGCTGCGCCTCTCCGTGATGCCGGCACGCAACGTGGCCAGCACCTCGGCAGAGGCGTTGCCGAGGTCCACGTCGACCGTCTCGTCGGGGTCGACGCCGAGCGTGCCGGCGAGCTTCGCCAGTCCACGGGCGAGCGCGCCCTCGGGGTCGGCGCCGGGCACCGCCAGCAGGCTGGCCCCGGAGGCAACGAGTGCGAGGGCCTGGTCGGGTGTCAACCGCAGCGAGCGTTGGAACGACGGCGAGAGGTGGACCCACACGCGGTCGTCCTCGACCACGACGTCGAACAGCTCATCCGGCGTGTAGGGCGGGACGCCGACCATCGAGACCAGCGCGAGGTCGGCGAGCAGGTCGCTCTCGCCCAGCTCGAAGCGGGCGCAGATCTCCTTCACCGTCGGGCCGTCGCCGGCGGCGACCCACGGGATGAGGGAGAGCAGCCGTTGGAGCCGCTCGCTGGCGGTGAGCCGGGTCATCCCGCGATCGCCTCGAGCCACGCCACGAAGTCCGCGCGGAGCTCGTCGGGACCGATGACCTCGGCGTGATCGAGGAACCCGAGGACGAACGAGCGGAAGCCGTCCGGGTTCGTCACCGCGAGCTCGACCACGACCGAGCCGTCGTCGCGCCGCTCGACGACCGCGTCGTCGCCGAGGCTCCCGACGGCGATGGCGGCCTGGTCGGCGTCGATGAGGACCTGCCCGAGGATCGGGTCCCCCTCCCCGAGCTGCCACGGCGCGAGCTGCGCGCCCGGCACCCCGGTGGCGGGGCGCTCGAAGGAACGGGGCGGGCCGGCGGTGATGCCGCCGTCGACCCGGTCGAGACGGAAGTTGCGCTCCTCGCCCCGTGCGTGGTCGTAGCCGCTCACGTACCAACGCCCGCGCTGGAAGTCGAGGCGGTAGGGGTCGACGGTCCGCTGCTCGTCGCGGTAGGTGAACGTCACCGGCCTGCGCTCAGCCACGGCGGAGAACAGGCGCACGACCCGCTCGTCCGTCGGGATCGCGACGAGGTGCGCCTCGCCTGGTCCCGCGCTCACGGGGACGCCGCCCAGCTTCCAGAGGGCGCCGGCTCCCTGGATGCCGTCGAGGCGCACCGCTGAGGCTGCGAGGTGGAGCGCGGCCACCTCGTCGGGCGCGAGCCCGGGGTCGCGGAGGTAGTACTGGTCCTTCGGGATCCGGTACGCGGGCTCGGGCAGCTCGCCCTTCACGATCTCGGACATGACGAGAGGGATCCCCATCTCCCGCAGGTCCTCCTTGTCCCGCTCGAAGGCCCGATGGAAGGCGGCCTTGTCGGTCGGGTAGCCCGGCACCCGCTTCGCGATCTCGACGGCGGTGAGGGCCCGCGACGTCTCGAGCAGCGC
The DNA here is from genome assembly GCA_041166585.1 of Acidimicrobiaceae bacterium. Lineage (GTDB taxonomy): Bacteria > Actinomycetota > Acidimicrobiia > Acidimicrobiales > JACDCH01 > JBEEGB01. The sequence continues at coordinate 1,209 of JBEEGB010000186.1, read as the reverse complement.
GGCCGTGAGGTTCAGCAGCCGCTCGAGCTTGCCGGTGGAACCCATCCCGCTCCGCCTCAGAGAGACGCGATCAGCTTCTCGACGCGCTCGTCGCGGGACTTGAAGGGGTCCTTGCAGAGGACCGTCCGCTGCGCCTGGTCGTTGAGCTTCAGGTGCACCCAGTCGACCGTGTAGTCGCGCTTGCGCTCCTTGGCCTTGCGGATGAACTCGCCCCGCAGGCGTGCCCTCGTCGTCTGGGGAGGGGTCTCGACCGCCTCGTCGATGGCGGCGTCCGTGCACACCCGCTCGACGAGATCTCGTGCCTGCATCCGGTAGAAGAGCCCTCGCTCCCGGTTCACGTCGTGGTACTGAAGGTCGACGAGCGCCACCTTCGCCGAGGCGAGCGGCAGGTCGTGCTTGGCGCGGTAGGCCTCGATCAGGTTGTGCTTGATGACCCAGTCGCACTCTCGGTCGAGCTTGAACGGATCATCGGCCAGCGTCGTGACGCAGTGCTCCCACATGTTGAGCGCCTGCTTCTCGAGCGGCGACAGGTCCTTCGTCTCCGCGTAGCGCATGGCGCGGCTGAGGTACTCGCTCTGGATCTCGAGGGCGCTGAGCTCTCGGCCGTTGGCCAGACGCACGCGGCGGGTGCACGTCATGTCGTGGCTGATCTCGCGGATCGCCCGGATCGGGTTCTCGAGCGTCATGTCCCGCAACACGACCGACGGGTCCTCGAGCATGCGCAGCAGGATCGCCGTCGCCCCGACCTTGAGGAAGGTGGCGTACTCGCTCATGTTCGAGTCGCCCACGATCACGTGCAGGCGGCGGTAGCGCTCCGCGTCGGCATGGGGCTCGTCGCGGGTGTTGATGATGGGACGGCTCCTGGTGGTCGCCGACGACACGCCCTCCCAGATGTGCTCGGCGCGCTGGCTGATGCAGAACATCGCGCCCCGTGCCGTCTGCAGGACCTTGCCGGCGCCGGCGTAGATCTGGCGCGACACGAAGAACGGGATGAGCACCTCGGCGTAGTGCGCGAAGTCATCACGCCGCGACGTGAGGTAGTTCTCGTGGCAGCCGTAGGAGTTGCCCGCCGAGTCGGTGTTGTTCTTGAACAGGTAGATGACCCCGCGGATGCCCTCCTCCCGAAGTCGCTGCTCGGCGGAGGCGAGGAGCTGCTCCAGGATGCGCTCGCCGGCCTTGTCGTGGACGACGAGATCGAGGATGGAGTCG
>JBEEGB010000185.1:0-3986 GCA_041166585.1 Acidimicrobiaceae bacterium | reverse complement strand
GCGTCCGGAAGGTGACCTGTGCTGCGGTCATCCCCGAGACGATCACCGCAGCGTTCTCATACGACTCCAGCAGCTGCGTACGACGGTCAGGGTCGGCCATGAGGTGTTCCTTCCAGCGACCTCGACTGCTACAGAACCCGTTGGAGGCGGCGCCGGGAATCGAACCCGGGTACAGGGATTTGCAGTCCCTTGCCTAAGCCACTCGGCCACGCCGCCAACGGAGCCAGCACCCTACTCGGACGCTCCGAGTGACTAGCCCGATCGGCGACCGGAAAACCCCCCAAACCGGCCATATTCGCTGAACAGGCGAATCCGTATGGTGACCACAGGCTCAGCATGAGCCCGGCATGCACGCCGTCGACGGGGACGAGGTGTGTGCGGGGGCGGGTGCGTCGCTGGCATCGACGGTGATCGGAAGACGAGTCCGATCCTCGCCGGGGGTCGGGCGCACCCGCACCGCGGCCGCCCGCCGAGCGGAGCCGTCGAATAGAACCCGTTCCAGCACGCCGCTATCGTCGCCCTCACCATCGCCATCTCAGGAGGGGCCAGCGTGCGGGTACACGACAAGCTGTTCATCGGGGGCGAGTGGGTCGCTCCCGCCGGGTCCGGCGTGATCGAGGTGATCTCGCCGCACACCGAAGAGGTGATCGCCACGGTGCCTGACGGCACCGCCGCCGACATCGACGCCGCGGTGTCCGCCGCCAGGACCGCGTTCGACACCGGCGAGTGGCCGCGTCTCTCGCCCGAGGAGCGCATCGCCAAGGTGCAGGCGTTCTGCGACATCTACGCCGCCCGCATGATGGACATGGCCGCGATCATCACCGAGGAGATGGGCTCGCCGATCACGTTCTCGCAGCTCGCCCAGTCACCTGCGCCGTGGATGATGATCAACACGTTCCTCCAGGTGGCGCGGGAGTTCCCGTGGGAGGAGACCCGCACCGGGATGATGGGCACGGACGTCATCGTCCGCCAGGAGGGCGTCGGCGTGGTCGCCGCCATCGTGCCGTGGAACGTCCCTCAGTTCGTCACGATCTCCAAGCTGGCGCCGGCGTTGCTGTCCGGCTCGACCATCGTCATCAAGCCCGCGCCCGAGACCCCGCTCGACGCCTTCCTCATGGCCGAGCTGCTCGAGGAGGCCGGCATCCCGAAGGGTGTCGTGTCCGTGATCCCCGCGGGCCGCGAGGTCGGTGAGCACCTCGTGCGCCACCCGGGCGTCGACAAGGTCGCGTTCACCGGGTCCACCGCGGCGGGACGCACCATCGCCGCGATCTGCGGCGAGCAGCTCAAGCGCTACAGCCTCGAGCTCGGCGGCAAGTCGGCCGCCATCATCCTCGACGACGCCGACCTGGCTGCGACCATGGAGGGCCTGAAGTTCGCCTCCCTGATGAACAGCGGCCAGGCGTGCGTGGCGCAGACCCGCATCCTCGCCAGCCGCGGCAACTACGACAACGTCCTCGACGCGCTGTCGACGATGGTCGGCTCGATGGCTGTCGGCGACCCGAGCGATCCGGCGACCGAGATCGGGCCGCTCGTGGCCGAACGCCAGCAGGAGCGCGTGGAGAAGTACATCGCGCTCGGACAGGAAGAGGGAGCACGCGTCACGGTCGGCGGCAACGGCCGCCCCGCCGGGATGGACAAGGGCTGGTACGTCCAGCCCACCGTGTTCGCCGGCGTCGACAACTCGATGCGCATCGCCCGTGAGGAGATCTTCGGGCCCGTGCTCGCGGTGATCCCGTTCGACGACGTCGACGATGCCGTCCGCATCGCCAACGACAGCGACTACGGCCTGGCCGGCTCGGTGTGGACCTCCGACGTCGACCACGGCATGGACATCGCCCGCCGCGTGCGCACCGGCACGTTCGGCATCAACCAGTACTCGATGGACTTCGTCGCCCCGTTCGGCGGCTTCAAGGCTTCGGGCATCGGTCGGGAGTTCGGCAAGGAGGGCCTCGAGCACTACCTCGAGTCGAAGTCGATCATCCCTCCGGGCGCCGGAGTCGCCGCCGCCGGCTAACGGGCGGCTTTCAGGCGTTCGGTCCTCAGCCGCTCGATGACGGTGTCGTCGAGCGGGCTGAGGTCGTCGCCCACGATCCACGAGAGGAAGAGGTCGGCCAGCGCTGGGTTGCGCGCCAGCGCGGGGCCGTGGAGGTAGGTGCCGATCACCCGGCCCTGCACCACGCCCTCGTCGCCCCCGACGCCGTTCCCGTTCCCCGTCACCACCCGGCCGAGCGGTCGCGCCTCAGGCCCGAGCTCGGTGATGCCACCGTGGTTCTCGAACCCGGTGAGCGTCGGCAGCGCGAACGCGGTGGGCTCGGCAACGAGCTCGCCGATCATGCGCGAGCCCTTCGGACGCGTCGTGGAGTCGAGGATGCCGAGCCCGTCGACGGTCGAGCCGTCGGCGGCCGTGAACGTCCGGCCCAGCACCTGGAGCCCCGCGCAGATGGCGAGCACGCCCGCCCCCGCGTCAACGGCGCGTGCGAGGCCGTGCTCCGCGAGCCGCAGCGCGGCCAGCGACTGCGGGGCGTCCTCGCCGCCGCCGAGGACGTACACGTCGCAGTCGAGCGGGAGGACCTCGTCGACCGCCACCGACACGAGCTCGGCGTCGATGTCGCGCCACCGCAGGCGCTGGGCGAGCACGACGGCGTTGCCACCGTCGCCGTACGTGCCGAGCAGCTCGGGGTAGACGACGCACACGCGCACCGCGGACTCCCTCATCGCGCTCGTAGCTCTCGCACGAGGTCGGCGAAGACCGTGTAGTTGGCGATGAGGTCGACCTCAGGTGCGTCGAGCGTCCCCAGCCCCCGCAGCAGCGCGTCGACATCGCCTCCCCAGACGTCGCACGGCACCTCGGCGTAGTGCAGCCGCACCGCGAGGTCCGACGCCCGCTCCCCCGCCGCCACCACCCTGCGCCCGCGGCAACGCTCGTACTCGACGTCCCACAGCCAGGACGGGTCCTTGCCATCGGCGATGCGCGCGTTGATGCCCAGGACGAGGGGGACGTCCGCGCCGCTGGTGAGCGTGAGCATCTCGGCCCAACCGGCGGGATTCTTCGCAAGCAGCAGCCGGACCTCGGTGTCACCGACGCGCACCCGCTGGTAGCGGCCCGCCACCGACGACACGTCCGCCATGGCCGCGGCGGCGACGTTGACGTCGATGCCGAGCTTCATCGCCGCGACCACCGCCAAGGCCGCGTTGCCGACGTTGTGGCGCCCCGGCACGCCAGGCGCAATCGTCGCCACGACCACCCCGGCCTGGTCGCGGAGCTCGGCGCCGTCCAGCTCGAGGCAGGGTGGACGGCGCAGGTCACACGTGTCGCACCACCAGTCCGCGTTCACGGCCTGGCGGTCAGCCACGACGATCCGCCCCCCGCAGTTCGGGCACGAGGCGGCATCGAGCCGCCAGCCGAGGCCCACGCCGACGAACGTGACGTCCGCGGCGCCCGACGCGCCCCACACGACGAGAGGGTCATCGGCGTTGGCCACCACGGTCGCGTCGTCGCGTGCCTCGAGAGCAGCGCGCCAGCTCGCCGCGATCGTGCGGACCTCGCCGAAGCGATCGAGCTGATCACGGGACAGGTTGAGCAGCGTGATCACCGGTGACGGGAGAGCAGGGAGCAGCAACGGCAGCGCGAGCTCGTCGATCTCGAGCACGGTCAGGTCCGCGGCGCGCTTCTGGCTCAGCGTGGCCACGATGCCCGTGCGGAGGTTGGCGCCCTCGATGTTCGACGCGACCTCGTGCCCAGCGGCCGTGCCTGCTGCGGCAAGGAAGGCAGTGGTGGTCGACTTGCCGTTGGTGCCTGACACGACGGCGATGCGACGCCCTGCGGCCAGCTCTGCCAGCGCGTTCGGCGCCAACGCCAGCGTCACCCACGCCCCGATCACCGAGCCGCCGCCCGGGCGCACCACCCGCGCGAGGCGGGCGGTCGAGCGTCCCAGCGCAGCCGCCACGCGGGTCCGGGCCGAGGGACGGACGGCCGGCATCTCGTG
>JBEEGB010000184.1:0-3791 GCA_041166585.1 Acidimicrobiaceae bacterium | reverse complement strand
GGCCGGCCGGCCGCTCCTGGGGATCTGTCGCGGCCTCCAGGTGATGACGGTGGCGCTCGGCGGCACGCTCCACCAAGACCTCACGGCCGCGGGATACGGCGACCATTGGGACGAGGAGCGCCAGCACGAACCCGTCCACGCGGTCCGCGCCGACAACGGCACGACGGCCCGTCAGGTGCTCGACGGCGCCACCGAGGTGAACTCGATCCACCACCAGGCCGTGCTCGACCCGGGGCCGGAGCTGCTCGCCACGGCCTGGAGCCACGACGGCGTCGTGGAGGCGGTGGAGAGCCGCCGCGCCCTCGGCGTGCAATGGCATCCCGAGCGGTTGGCCGACCACGACGCCAGGCACCTCGCCCCGTTCGCCTGGCTGTGCGAGACCGCCGCATGAGCGAGCCCTCTGTCGCCGTGGTGACCGGTGCGAGCCGGGGGCTCGGGCGTGGCATCGCGCTCGCCCTCGCGCATGCGGGCCACGACGTGGTCGTCGGCTTCCACCACGACAAGGACGGAGCCGGCGAGACGCTCGACTTGATCGAGGCCGCGGGTCAGCGTGGGCTGACCGTCGCGGGAGACGTCGCCGACGCGGAGACGACAAAGCGGCTGCTCGAAGGGGCGGTGACGGACCTCGGGGGGCTCGACGTCTGGGTGAACAACGCAGGGGTGTCGGTGCTCGCGCCTGTCGTCGACACCTCTCCCTCCGACTTCGCCCACATGATCGACGTCAACCTGCTCGGCACGCTGCACGGCCTGCAGGCCGCGGCGCGCTGGTTCCTCGACCAAAGCCGGCCAGGACGCATCGTGAACATCGCGTCCGAGCTCGGCGTGCAGTCGTTCCCGTACCTCGGCGCGTACGCCGCGACGAAGTTCGGTGTCGTCGGGCTGACGCAAGCCGCCGCGCTCGAGCTGGGTCCGGCTGGCATCACGGTGAACGCCGTGTGCCCCGGCACCGCGGAGACCGACATGGTGATCGCGGAACGGGCCACAGAAGCGCGCCTCACGACTGCGTCTCTCGATGAGGTGCGCGCGTCATACCTGGCTGGCATCCCTGCCGGACGCTTCTGCAACCCCGACGACGTGGGTGCGCTCGTGGCCTACCTCGCCAGTCCCGGCGCGGCGTACCTCACCGGTCAGTCCCTGTGCATCAACGGCGGCTCCGTCCTCCATTGAACGCCATCTCTCAACCACAACAAGGAGCATCCGTGAGGAACTCGATCCGGTCGCGACGGCTGGGCCCGCTGGCTCTCGCACTCATCCTGGTTGCCGCCGCGTGCGGCAGCTCGAAGAGCTCGAGCTCGAGCTCGACGGCGAGCGGCGGGGGGAGTGGGGGAGGCGCCAAGGCATCCGACACGATCAACCTCGCCTTCAACGCCGACATGCAGGTGCCCGACCCCGACATCTTCTACGAGATCGAGGGCAACTCGGTCACCACGTCGGTGTACGAGGGGCTCGTCCGCTACAAGCCGGACTCGACCGAGATCGAACCAGCGATCGCCGAGAGCTTCACGGCCTCGCCCGACGGCACCACCTACACCTTCAAGATCCGCAGCGGCGTGAAGTTCCATGACGGCACGACCGTCGACTCAGCCGCCGCCAAGGCCAGCTTCGAGCGACGTACGTCGGTCAACTCGGCGCCCGCCTACATGCTGGCTGACGTCACGAGCTACGAGACGCCGGACCCGTCGACGTTCGTGGTGAAGCTGAAGAACCCGGTGTCACCGTTCCTCGACTACCTGGCCGCGCCCTACGGCCCGAAGATGGTCAGCCCGAAGGTTTTGCAGGACCAGGCCGGCTCGGACTTCGCGCAGTCGTACTTGAAGACGCACGACGCCGGCACCGGCCCGTTCCAGATGAGCGACTTCGTGCCGGGCGACCACTACACGCTCACTCGGTTCGACGGGTACTGGGGAACGAAGCCGCAAGTGGCGAAGATCGCCATCTCGATCATCCCCGACATCTCGACGGAGCGGCTCAAGCTCGAGAGCGGCGATCTCAGCATGATCATCCACGGCTTGTCGCTGTCGGACATCGACTCGCTCTCGAAGAACTCGAAGTTCCAGGTGCAGCGGCTCCCGGCCTTGTTCAAGTCCCTCTTGTTCGTGAACCAGAACAAGGGCGTCTTCAAGGATCAGGCGGTGCGGACTGCGCTTCGTTCCGCGATCGACAAGAAGGCCATCGTCGACCAGGTGTACGGCGCGAACGGCTCGGTGTCGAAGCAGATGTACCCCGTCAACGTGATGCCGGCAGGCACGGCCGCCGATGAGCCCGCGCTCGACCCGTCGAAGCTGGCGAGCGCGGTGAGCGGCCTGTCGAGCAAGACCGTCGACCTCGCGTACTCGAGCGACGACGCCCGCAACCAACGGGCGACGGAGCTCCTGCAGACCCAGCTGCAGGCCGCCGGTCTCCAGGTGACCACGCGTGCGATTCCGATCGCACAGGTCTTCGACCTCCCGAACCACCCGGATCAGGCCCCGGACATCCTGTACGCGACGGTCAACCCGGACGCCGCTCACCCCGACACCTGGGCCCGGATCTTCATGAGCACCAAGGGCGCGCTGAACTGGCTGCAGTGCTCGGTGCCGGCGGCCGACGCGGCGATGGACCAGGGCCTGGTCGCCACCGACAAGGCCGCGGTCACGGCGGCGTACGCACAGGCCGGTGACCTCCTGGCGGCGTCGGGATGCTTCCCGATGATCGCCGACATCCAGGAGGTGATCGTGGCGGGCGCGGCCTACAAGAACTTCGTCCACCAGCTGCCGACGCTGTTCACCATCCGGTTCGGTGACTTGCAGCTCGGTGGATGAGCGAGCCGAAAGATCGACGACAGGAACAAGACACGAAGCGCTCTTGCTCCGGTGACGGTCGATCAACGCGGCGTTCGTAGGTTCGCACCGATGGCGATCGACTCGTCTGACCTTGCAATCTCCGGTGGCGTCGATGATGGCGCCCGGGTCGAGCCCGCGAGGGGCTCCGACCCGGTCGCCACCGTCGACGATCTCGCCGTCACGTTCATGCGTCGCGGCCGCGAGGTGCGCGCCCTCCGAGGCGTCAGCCTGACGATCGCGCGGGGCGAGATCGTCGGTCTCGTCGGCGAGTCGGGGTCGGGGAAGAGCGTGCTGGGGCTGTCGCTGCTCGGGCTGCTGCCGACCGACCCGGAGCCGCGGGTGGCGGGAGCGGCGACGGTGTGCGGCGTCGACATGCTCTCCGCACCCGCAGCGGAGCGCAGAGACGTCCGGCGCCGGCACCTCGGAGCCGTGTTCCAGGATCCGATGACCTCGCTGAACCCCACGATGCGGATCGGACGTCAGATCACCGAGGCGGCCGGCACCGAGGCGGAGGCCATCCGGCTGCTCGATGCCGTCGGAGTGCCGGAGCCGGCGCGCCGGCTCCGCAGCTACCCCCATGAGCTGTCGGGAGGTCTCCGGCAGCGGGTGATGATCGCGATGGCGGTCGCGGGCCGTCCCTCGCTGGTGGTCGCCGACGAGCCGACCACCGCGCTCGACGTGACGGTGCAAGCACAGATCCTCGAGCTCCTCGGAGCGCTGCGGGAGGAGATCGGGTGCAGCGTCGTGCTGATCACCCACGACCTGGGCGTAGCGGCGCAGGTCGCCGACCGGATCGCGGTCCTCTACGGCGGACGTCTGGCCGAGCTCGGCGCGTCGACCGATGTCTTCGAGCGCTCGGCGCATCCGTACACGATCGGGTTGTTGCGGTCGCGGCTCACGTTGAGCGCACGCCGCGACGGACCACTGCCGACGTTGGTGGGCGAGCCTCCCGATCCACGAGAACATCCG
>JBEEGB010000183.1:0-4013 GCA_041166585.1 Acidimicrobiaceae bacterium | reverse complement strand
CGGGGCGCCGGTGGCCCGGTGCTCGTCGACTCCACGGTCGAGGTGCCCGCGGAGCTGTTCGCCGACGGCGAGGTGGGCGTCGAGTTCCTCGCCCTCGCCTTGGAGCGCTCGGGCGTCCACGTCCTCGTGCACGCCCCGCTCGCCAACCGGTTCGGCAACCACCGGGTCGACAACGGACGAGCGGTCGCGGAGCTGCGGCTCGTCAGCGATGACGGCGCGAGTGCACCGGCGGGCTCGAGCGTGCTGGCGACGGTCGATCCGCTCGGCCCTGACGACAGAGCCGAGCTGGCCCGGATCGAAGTCACGCTGCGCGCCCGCGGCATCCTCGACGCCCAGCTCGCTGCCTTGCCCCCCGGTCTCAACGCCGACGACATCAGGATGATCGGTCGCCGGGACGGGTTGCGCTCCTACCCCAAGATCAGCGTGGTGCTCATCGCCCCGTCGTGAATCAGGAGCCCTTGTTGAAGAACGCCTCGAGCGCGGCGAGGTTCTCCGGGGCTCCGACCAGGCGGACGAACTCACTGTCCTCGCGCACCCGGGCCGCCCGCCAGGCGTCGAGGCGTCCCGCGACCATGAGGCGCTTGGTGGCGGTGAGCGCTCCGACCGGTTGCGCACCGATGACGCGGGCCACGGCCATCGTCTCGTCGAGCAGCTGGGCGTCGGGCGTGACCCGCCAGGCGAGCCCGCAGGCGAGAGCGTCGGCGGCGGACAGCCAGCCACCCGTGAAGATCACGTGCGCCGCCGCGGCCCAGCCCATGCGCGCCGGGAGCGAGACGCTCCCCGCCGCCTCGGTGGTCACGCCCAGCGACACGAACGGCGCCTTCAACCTGGCGCTCTCGCCCATCACGACGAGGTCGCAGTAGCCGAGGACGGTGATGCCGATCCCCACCCCGATGCCGTTGACCGCCGCGATGAGCGGCTTGTCGAACTCCTCGAGCACCGGGATGAAGCCCCGGTAGCCGTGGAGCTCGCCGTTCGCGTGCGACGGCGGCGCGGCCATCTCGCCGAGGTCCTGGCCGGCGGTGAACGCCCTTCCTGCGCCCGTCAGCACCACGCAACCGAGGTCGTCGCGTCCCTGCGCCTCGACCAGAGCGTCGCGCGTGGCGTCCCACAGCTCGTCGTTGAACGCGTTGAGCGCATCAGGGCGGTTGAGCGTCAGCACGCGAACCCCGTCGGCGTCTTCGATTCCCAGAACTCCCATGTCTCCGAGTCTCGCAGCGAATGAAGAGAGCGCGAGCATGAGCATCGTGCCGTCCGGTCGCTTCGCTCCCAGCCCGACGGGCGCGCTGCACCTCGGCAACCTGCGCACGGCGATGGTGGCGTGGCTGTTCGCGCGGTCGAGTGGAGGACGCTTCGTCGTGCGCATGGAGGACCTCGACGCGACGGTCTCGCGGCCGGAGCACGAGCGGGGACAGCTCGCAGACCTCACCTCGCTCGGTCTCGACTGGGACGGTGACGTGGTGCGCCAGTCCGAGCGGCTCACTCTGTACGAGGCTGCCATCGCGCAGCTCGTCGACGGCGGTCTCACCTACCCCTGCTACTGCACTCGCCGCGAGATCCGCGAGGCCGCGTCAGCACCGCACGGAGAGGCGCCCGAGGGCGACTACCCCGGCACGTGTCGCGGGCTGACCGCGACGGAGCGCACGACACGCGAGCACGCTGGCCGTCCGCCTGCGCTGCGCCTGCGGTCCGGCGGCGAGACCGTCACGATCATCGACCGCTTGGCGGGCACCGTCACTGCGGTCGTCGACGACGTGGTGATCCGCCGCAACGACGGCACGCCCGCCTACAACCTGGCGGTGGTGGTGGACGACGCCGCGCAAGGCATCGAGCAGGTCGTGCGGGCCGACGATCTGCTGTCGTCGACGCCACGCCAGGTGCACCTCGCCCGGTTGCTCGGCCTTCCCGTCCCCGAGCACGCCCATGTGCCGCTCGTGCTCGGCCCGGACGGATCCCGGCTCGCGAAGCGCCACGGCGCGGTGACGCTGGCCGATCGCGGGGAGCGGGGAGAGGATCCGGCCGCCGTGCGCTCGAAGCTCGCGGTCAGCCTCGGCCTGGCGAGCCCCGGCGAACCGGTCACGATGCGCGAGCTGCTCGGCCGCTTCGACCCCGACCGGTTGCCGCGAGCGCCATGGGTGCTCAGCGAGGACGATCGGTGACCCGTTGGACGAAGGGTTGGCGACTTGGCCTCGCCATCTTCGTCCTCGCCACGCTCACCCACCTGCCCAGCCTCGTGCGATCGCAGGCGTTGAACCCCGACGAGGCCTTCCTCGCCACCGAAGGCAGCGTGCTCAACGCGGGTGGCCGCCTCTACGTCGACGTGGTGGACCGCAAGCCACCGATCGCGCCCTACCTCTACGCGACGGCGCAGCGGGTGAGCGGCTCGACCTCGCTGTTCCCCCTGCGCTGGCTTGCGCTCAGTGCCCACATCGTGACCGCCCTGCTGCTCGCGGCCTTGGCCCGTCGGCGCTGGGGCGACACCGCGGCGGTCGTCGCGGCAGGGCTCTACCTGCTGGCCAGCGCGGGCATGGCCGTCGACGACGCCCAAGCCGCGAACTTCGAGGCCTTCATGCTCCCCTGCACCGTGGCGGCGGTGCTCCTTGCCGAGCGGGGTCGCCCGGTCGCCGCCGGCGCCGCGGCCGCGGCTGCCGGGCTCGTCAAGCAGGTGGGGCTGGCCGTGCTCGCTCCCGTCGTCGTGCTGTGCTGGCGTCGGGGCAGGGGACCGGGGGTCGCGGCCTCGGTCCTGTCGTGCGGGGCCGTGATCGTCGCCGTGGCCTTGGTCTTCGGGTGGCGCGACTTCTTCTTCTGGAACGTGACGGGCAACGGACGCTTCGTCGATCCGACGGGCTCGTGGGACCAGATCCGGAGCGAGGTGAGTGCGGGCACGCGCACGTTCCTCCTCGGCAGCGGCGCGGCCGTGGTGCTCGCCGTCGTCGGGCTGCGCCACTGGCGCGACGACGCAGACCTGTGGCTGTGGTTGGCGGCCAGCGCCGCGGGCGTGGCCGCCGGGTTCCACTTCTTCGGCCACTACTACCTCCAGCTGCTTCCCCCGCTCGCGCTTCTCGCGGCGAGCAGCGCGTCCAGGTTGCGTCCCGCGGTCCTGCCGGCCGCGGCTGTTGCTGCGGTCATCACCGCCGCGCTGTTCGTGGTCCCCGCGTTCACGGCACGCATCCCCTCGCCCGGCTACGAGACACTCGCGGTGGAGGTCGAGGCTCGCACCGCGCCGAGCGATCCCATCTTCGTGTGGGGTCACCTGCCGCAGCTCTACTGGGCCGCCGACCGCCCGCCGGCCACCCGCTTCCTCACGGTCGGGTTCTTGACCGGCTCCGGCCGGGGTCGTGCGCCGGAGCGCGTCGGCGTCCAGTACGCGACCCCCGGCGCGTGGGAGGAGCTGTTCGCCGACCTCGCGGCCCATCCGCCGGCGCTCGTCGCGGACATCTCGGAGCGCACGTTCTTCGCGATCGACCGGTTCCCGGCGTTCGCGTCGTGGTTGCACGCCAACTACCATCGGACGGCCGTCGTGCAGGGCGTCTCCCTCTACGAACGAGGTGCGCCGTGACCGGACCTTGGGATGGCGACAGCTACGACCAGCGCTTCGAAGCACTCGCCCGCGCCGGCCACGACGTGCACGGCGAGGTCGCGTTCATCGAGCGGCTCGAGCCTCGGCCTGCGTCGGTGCTCGACGCGGGGTGCGGCACCGGGCGGGTTGCCATCGAGCTGGCCCGGCGAGGCTTCGAGGTGGTCGGGGTCGACGTCGACCCGTCGATGCTTGGAGTCGCCCGCGCCAAGGGCCCCGAGATCGACTGGCCCGAGCAGGATCTCGCGACCCTCGACCTGGGAAGGCGCTTCGAGGCCGTCGTGATGGCGGGCAACGTCCTCCTGTTCGTGCGCCCAGGAGACGAGGCCGCGGTGGTGGCTCGATGCGCGGCGCACCTGACGCCGTCCGGTTGTCTCGTGGCCGGCTTCTCGCTCGAGCCCGGCGGCTATGACCTCGACGCCTACGACCAGCACTG
>JBEEGB010000182.1:0-2635 GCA_041166585.1 Acidimicrobiaceae bacterium | reverse complement strand
ACTGCCCTCCCGCGACGTTCTCCCTCGCGATGTCGACGTCCGACTGGCGCATCCCGTCCGGGAGGGGGATGTGGCGCTCGGACGTCTCGGCATCGACCAGGTAGGCCATGAGCGAGCCCGCGTCGCGCCGGAAGAGCAGGTTCGACAGCGAGCAGTCCCCCCAGTAGAAGCCCTCGACGTGCAGGCGGACGAGCAGCACGACCGCGGCGTCGATCAGTCGCCGGTCAAGGCCCCGGTTGCCCTCGACGCTGAAGAGGTAGCGGTACGGCAGCGAGTAGTCGAGGTACCGGGTGATGAGGACAGCTCCGAGCGGTTTGCCCTCGTCCGTCGTGCGCCCGGTCACCAGCCCGACGGCCTCGACCACGGGAAGACGCTCGAGCGCGAGCTGCCGGAGCAGGGAGTACTCGTGCGCGGCGTCCGGCTCCTCCGTCTCCTTCAGCGCGAAGACCCGTTCGCCGTCGCTGACGAACCGCACGACGTGGCGGCTGACCCCGCGCACCATGCGCACCAGCCGAGGGTTCTCCCAGTGCTCCAGCGGCATCGACCAGGGCAGATCCAGCAGATCGGGCGGCTCCCGACTCGGGACGAACTGCACGCGCACCGCCCCAGTGAACCCCTTTTCGTGGGCTGGCGTCTTGACCACGTGCTCCGTCGTCGGAGCCGCTCACGCTGGCTTGCGCTTCAGCCCGTGACCGAAGAAGCCGCCCTTCGGGCGCGCGTGGGCGTGGTAGTGGTCGGGGATGTTGCGCATGTTGTCGTCGACGTAGTGGTCGAACTCGAAGTGCTCCCGCACCACGTCGGCCAGCCGCTCGTGCAGCGCGGCCTTCACCTCGTCTGACGGCTTGGGATCGTGGCTGCGCCACACGACCATCGGCACGGCGCAGATCTCGCACTCCGCGATCCAGCACAGCTCATCCTCGAAGAACCAGGGCGTGATGCGCGCCTCCTCGCAGAGGTCGCAGCTCGTGTCAGCCATCGTCCAGTCCCCTTCGCAGCTCGCTGATGAACGCGGCCGCGCCCTCAGGTCCTTGGCCGTCGAGCAGCCGGCGGATCAGTGCGGAGCCGACGATCACGCCGTCCGCCTCTTGGCACACCTCGACCGCCTGCTCGACCGTCGACACGCCGATGCCGACCAGCACCGGCTTGTCGGTCACGGCCTTGAGCCGCTTGGCCATGACGAGCGCGGAGCTCGCCAGCGCCGCGCGCTCCCCCGTCACGCCGAGCAAGCCCACGCCGTACACGAAGCCGCGGGCGCGCTCGCAGATGCGGGGCAGCCGCTCGTCGGGCGTGGTCGGCGCCGCGAACATGACGGTCTCCACGCCGACCTCGTCGGCGACGGCCGTCCAGGGCCCGGCTTCCTCGAGTGGGAGGTCGGGCAGGATGGCGGCGGCGACGCCCGCGTCGTTCAATGCGTGCGCGAAACGCTCGTGGCCCATGTGGAACGCGATGTTGTAGTAGGTCATCACGCCGAGCGGCACACCGGCGTCGATGACCCGCAGCTGCTCGAGGATCGACACGGGCGTCGCGCCGCCGGCGAGCGCCCGCTCCGAGGCCTCCTGGATGGTGGGGCCGTCCATGACCGGGTCGGAGAACGGGATGCCGATCTCGATGGCGTCGGCGCCGGCGTCGGCCACTGCCCGCACGACCTCGGGCCACTCGTCGCCGAGGCCGCCGGTCACGTAGGGGACGAGGAGCTTGCGTCCGGCGGTGCGCGCTGCCACCAGCGTGGGCTCGAGGCGGATCACCCGAGGATCTCCGCGACCTGAGCCACGTCCTTGTCACCGCGACCCGAGAGGTTGAGGAGCACCGTGCGGCCCGCGAGCTCGGCGCGCGCGCCGGACACCCAGGCGAGCGCGTGCGCCGGTTCGAGCGCAGGGATGATCCCCTCGGTGCGGCTGAGCAGCTGAAACGCATCGAGCACCTGCGCATCGGTCACGGCGTAGTAGCGAGCGCGTCCGCTCGCATGGAGGTGCGCGTGCTCGGGCCCGATGCCCGGGTAGTCGAGGCCGGCCGAGATCGACTCCGCTTCGAGGACCTGGCCGTGCTCGTCCTGGAGCAGGTACGACTTCGACCCGTGGACCACGCCGGGCACGCCTCGGCCGACCGCGGCGCCGCCGGCGGGTTCGACGCCGACGAGCTCGACCGCTGGGAGCTCGGCGAAGCCGCTGAAGAGGCCGGCCGCGTTCGAACCGCCACCCACACAGGCGACCACCACGTCGGGGTCGGTGCCGGTGAGCGCTCGGCACTGCTCGCGTGCTTCGTCACCGATCACCCGCTGCAGCTCGCGCACCATCCACGGGTACGGGTGCGGGCCCATCACCGAGCCGAGGAGGTAGTGGGAGGTCTCGACCGTCGCCACCCAGTCGCGCATGGCCTCGTTGATCGCGTCTTTGAGGGTGCGGCTGCCGCTGGTGGCGGTGCGCACCTCAGCGCCGAGGAGGCGCATGCGGAACACGTTGAGCGCTTGCCGCTCCATGTCCACCTCGCCCATGTAGACGACGCACTCCATGCCGAACAGCGCAGCCGCGGTGGCCGAGGCGACGCCGTGCTGGCCGGCACCGGTCTCGGCCACGAGGCGCGTCTTGCCCATGCGTTGCGCGAGCAGCGCCTGCCCGAGCACGTTGTTGATCTTGTG
>JBEEGB010000181.1:0-4701 GCA_041166585.1 Acidimicrobiaceae bacterium | reverse complement strand
CTGCGCCGCGCGACGCCGGGTCCGCGCTTGCGCGATGACGGTCGTCCCGCCGGCGAGGCCTTGAGCATCGTCTTCAATCTTGGGCTCCCGTGAGCGTTCGAACGTGGATGGCGAAGTCGTCGCCGCGCTCGCCGTACGACTCGTACCAGTCGAACGACGCGCACGCGGGCGAGAGCAGGACGGCGTCGCCCTCCTGTGCCATCGCCGCGGCTTCCTTGACGGCGGCGCCCATCGACGACGCGGCCACGACGGGACGCAGCCCTGCGAAGGCCGCCTCGACCTCCGCCGCGGCTTCGCCGATCGCGACGACGCCGCGGATGCGATCCGACTCCATGGCGAGCACGTTCAGGTCGAGGCCCTTGTTCCGGCCACCCGCGATCAGCACGACCGACCCGAAGGACCGGACCGCGGCGAGGGCCGCGTTCGGCGTGGTTGCCTTCGAGTCGTCGTACCACGCGACGCCGCCGGCGTCGGCAACGAGCGCGATCCGGTGCGGAAGCCCTTCGAAGCCCGAGATCGCGGCGCGGCAACCGTCGATCGACGCTCCGCCCGGGAGTGCAGTCGCGGCGGCGGCGAGCGCGTTCGTGACGTCGTGGGGGAAGGCGCGCCAGAGGTCGTCCACAGCCGCCAGCTCGTCGCCGGTCGGGGTGACGAGGCGTCCGTCGGTGACGCGGTAGTCGGCTGCAGGAGCCAGCCCGAACGTCACGTGCCGGGCGGGCGCCTGCCGCAGCCGGTCGAGCACCACGGGATCGTCGGCTGATCCCACGGCGTACGACGCGGCATCCTGGTCGCGCCAGATGCGCGCCTTGGCGGCGACGTAGTCGTCGTACGAGCGGTGCAGGTTGAGGTGGTCGGGTGCGACGTTGAGCCACGTCGCGACCAGCGGCGCGAACCGCTCGCTGTGCTCGAGCCGGAACGACGATGCCTCGACCACGAAGACCTCGATCGCGGGGTCGGCGATCGCGGCGACGAGCGGCACCTCCGTGTTGCCAACGGCCATGGCCCGGACGCCGGACGCCTCGAGCATGGCCGTGGCCAGCGTGGTGACCGTGGTCTTGCCGTCCGTGCCGGTGATGGCCAGCAAGGGGCGGTGGTCCCAGTCCGCCGCCAGATCGAACTCGGAGCGCACGGCGACGCCGAGCCTGCGGGCGGCGACGATGGAACGGTGCGCATCGCCGAGCCCAGGGCTCGGCAGCACCATGTCGGCACCCGCGATCAGCGCGTCGTAGCGCGTGTCGTCCGGCGCCTCGACCAGCTCGATGCCCAACGCGGTCGCGGCGGCGCGCGTCCCCGCATCGGGTCGATCGTCGACCGCGACGACGTCGTGTCCGCGTTGGACGAGCGCGCCCGCGACCGCGCGTCCTGTGATCCCGAGCCCGACGACCAGGGCGTGTGCCATCAGTCGAAGCCCGCCGGGGAGATGTTGAGGAAGTCGGCGTAGTAGAAGCCGAGGGCGAGCGCGGCGAAGATGCCGGCGAGGATCCAGAAGCGCACGATGACGGTGGTCTCGGGCCAGCCGCCCAGCTCGAAGTGGTGGTGGATCGGTGCCATGCGGAAGATGCGCCGGCCGCCGAGCAGCCGGAAGCTCGCGACCTGCAGCATCACCGAGACGGTCTCGAGGACGAACAAGCCGCCCACGATCGGGAGCAGCAGCTCGGTGCTGGTCATCAAGGCCATGGTCGCGAGCGCGGTGCCGATCGCCAGGGAGCCCGTGTCCCCCATGAAGATGCGGGCCGGATTGGCGTTCCACCACAAGAAGCCGGCGCAGGCACCGAGCATGGCCGCCGCGCAGATGGCGAGGTCGTACGCGTGCACCAGGTGGTAGATGTCGTTCTCGGGGAGGCTGTGGCGGAAGCCCCAGAAGCCGATCACCGTGAAGAAGATGAACGCGTAGATGGCGGAGCCCGCGGCGAGACCGTCGAGGCCGTCGGTGAGGTTCACCGCGTTCGCGGTGCCGAGCACCATCACCACGGCGAGGATGCACCAGCCCAACGTGCCGAGCTCGATGCCCGGTGCATCGAACCGCGTGAAAGAGATCGTGGTGTGCACGGGTGTCTCGGTGACCGCGAGCACCGCGAAGCCGATGGCCACCGTGAGCAGACCCAGGATCTTGGCTCGCTTGCTGAGGCCGAGGTTGCGCTCGCGCTTGACCTTGATCCAGTCGTCGATGAGACCGACCAGCCCGGCGCCCGCGATGGCGGCCATCACCAGCAAGCCCGAGTACGTGAAGATCACACCCCGCCGGAAGTGGGCGACGGTGTAGCCCGTCAGGGCGGCGGCGACGATGGCGACGCCACCCATCGTCGGCGTGCCGGCCTTCGTGCTGTGACCTTTGACGTCCTCGTGGATGGGCTGGCCGACGTTGCGCGACCGCAGCCAGTCGATGAGGAAGCGAGTGCCCAGGAGCGACACCATCATCGCGACGCCGGCGGAGATGAGGAGGCCTACCACCCGCGCCGCACCAGCGCTTCACGGGCCACCACCCGATCGTCGAACGGTTCCACCCGATCGCCCGTCGTCTGTGTCGTCTCGTGACCCTTGCCGGCGATCACGACGACGTCTCCGTCGCCGGCGAGGTCGAGCGCGGCGCCGATCGCGGCGCGGCGATCGGGTTCGACGATGATCCTCGATCGATCGCTGACGCCAGAGAGCACGGCCTCGATGATCGCGCCTGGGTCCTCACTCCTCGGGTTGTCGGACGTGAGCACGGCCTGGTCGGCCAGCCTGGACGCCACCTCACCCATCGGTCCGCGCTTGGTCGCGTCACGATCTCCGCCGCACCCGAACACGAGCAGCACGCGGTGGCCGGCGGCAACGTCCCGTGCTTCGCGCAGCACCTGCTCGAGGCCGTCGGGAGTGTGCGCGTAGTCGACGAGGACGGTGAACGGCTGCCCCGCGTCGACGGGCTCGAAGCGGCCGGGGACGGGACTGGCGGCGGCCAACCCGGCGGCGATCGTCGCCGGCGCCACGCCCATGGTCCGGGCAGCCACCGCCGCGGCCAGCGCGTTGGCGAGGTTGAACCGGCCGCCGAGCGGCACCCGAAGCTCGACGCCCTCCCACCGGCACCGCGAGGACAGCAGCCCGATCTGGGTCTCCTCCACCAGCCCGAGTGACACCGGCTCCCAGGGCACCTCGAGCTCGCCGGCGAGGCGACGGCCCCAGGGGTCGTCGATGTTCACGACCGCGCTGGCACAGCGGTCCGGCGTGAAGAGCCCCGCCTTGGCTTCGAAGTAGGAGTCCATGTCGCGGTGGTAGTCGAGGTGGTCGCGGCTGAGGTTGGTGAACACGGCGACCCTGAACCACGTTCCGTCCACCCTGTGCATGGCCAGCGCGTGCGACGACACCTCCATCGCCACCGCGGCGACGCCGTCGTCGCGAAGGCCGGCCAGCGCGGCTTGCAGCTCCGGTGCCTCCGGTGTCGTGCGGCTACCGGTGAGCGTGCCGATGATCGCGGCCTGCCGATCGGCGGCCTCCAGGATCGAGCCCAGCAGGTGCACCGTCGTCGTCTTGCCGTTGGTGCCCGTGACCCCCACGACGTCGAGGGCGCGGGACGGGTGGTCCCAGAACGCGGCCGAGACGGGGCCCATCGCCTGGCGCGTCGAGGCGACGACGACCTGGGGAAGGTCGACCGGCAGCACCCGCTCGCACAGCAGTGCGGCTGCGCCCGCGTCACGCGCCTGGGGCGCGAGGTCGTGACCATCGACGGTGGCTCCGCGCACGCAGCAGAAGAGCGCGCCTGCGGTCACCGCGCGCGAGTCGTGGACGACCCCAGACACCTCGGCGGCGTCAGGATCGCCCACGATCGTCTGCACGGTCACGTCCCCCAGGACGTCGGCGAGGCGCTTCACGGGCGCTTGGGCGGGCTCTTTCCACCCTTCCCCGTCGTCGTGGTGGTGGTTGGTGCCGTGGTGGTCGTGCTCGTGGTGGCTGGTGACTGCTGCACCTTGCCACCGGTGACATCGTTGTTCTGCGCGCCGCTCGCCGGCACGGTGATGGGCGGCACCGCAGGCTCGAGCCGGACCGCCGGCGGCGGGATCTCGTAGCGACGAAGCGCGTAGGCGGCGACCTGGCTGAACACCGGAGCGGACGTGTCGCTCGCGTAGATCGAGCCGGTGGGTTCGTCGAGCACCACGATGGCCGACAGCTGCGGATCCTGTGCGGGCACGAAGCCGGCGAACGTGGCCATGTAGTGAGGATGCCCGGCCTCGTCGAGGTAACCGCCCTTCGGCTGGGGCTTGCGAGCCGTGCCGGTCTTGCCGGCGACGTCGTAGCCGTCGATGCCGGCTTCCTTGCCGGTGCCGGACCGCACGACGGCAACCATCATGTCGCGCACCTTGGTGGCCGTCTCGGTCGACACCACGCGATGGGTGGCTGACGCGTCGGTCGGGTGGCGCACACCGGACTTGTCGATGGTGGCGGCGACCAGCTTGGGCTCGACGTACACGCCACCGTTGGCGATGACGTTGTAGGCCTGGAGCATCTGCAGCGCGGTGACAGCGACGCCCTGGCCGATCGGGATCGAGCCGATGGACGATCCGGTCCAGCCGTCGAGCGGCAGCATGAGTCCGCCCGATTCGTTGGGGAACTGCAGCGACGTGGGCGCACCGAAGCCGAACTTGTGGAGGTACGAGTCGACCCGATCGGCACCGAGCTGCTCGCCCAACATGATGGTCCCGATGTTCGACGAGTTGGCGAGGATGT
>JBEEGB010000180.1:0-6397 GCA_041166585.1 Acidimicrobiaceae bacterium | reverse complement strand
TCGCCCCGATGGCTTCGGCGCCACGAAGGAGGAGTACGTCGAGTGGCTCGTCGGCGAGCTCGAGGCGATGCAGGGCTTGGGGCCGATCGACCTCGTCGGTCACGACTGGGGAGGTGGGCTCGTGCTCAGGCTGGTGAGCACGCGGCCCGAGCTGGTGCGCTCCTGGGTCACGGACGCGGCGGGGCTCGGCGACATCGACTTCGAGTGGCACGACTTCGCCAAGATCTGGCAGACCCCGGTCGAGGGCGAGGCGTTCTTCGAGCAGCAGCTGACCCAGTCCGACGAAGAGCGAGGCGGCGTCTTCGAGCTGTTCGGCGTCCCTCACGATCGAGCCGTGAAGCTCGGGAGCCACCTCGACGAGACGATGGTCGGCTGCATCCTGGCCCTCTACCGGTCAGCGATGGACGTCGGCCGTGAGTGGTCGAAGGACTTCCACGACGTGCCCGCGCCGGGCCTCGTCGTGGTCCCCACCGATGATCCGTTCCTCGAGGGCGCGCGGGCGCAGGCCGGCGCGCAACGAGCAGGAGCCGGCATCGCCGAGCTCGCCGGGGTCGGCCATTGGTGGATGCTCCAGGACCCCGAGCAGGGCGCCGCCATGCTCGAGACGTTCTGGTCGTCTCTCTAGACGAAGCGCACTACCGTCCCGGCGTGCGCCGCCTCTGCTGGGCCATCGTGCTGGCCACCTCACTTCTCGTCGCGACGACCACGACCGCACCCGTGACGGCGGGGGCTCGACCCTCGGCGCTCGCGGTCGACACGCCCATGTCGTCGCCGGCTGGGCTCCTGGCCACCGGACCGCGCGCCAACGGCACCGCGGTCCTTCCCGACGGGCGGGTCGTGACACCGGCCGGCACCACGATCCCGGTCGACCTGCTGCCCCTCAACGCCGTCCTGTCTCACGACGGTCGCCGGCTCTACGTGTCCTCCGAGGGCGGCGATGACGCGCCGACCCACGACGCCGTCTACAACCGCTTCATCAGCGTCGTCGACACCACGACGTTGTCGGTCTCACGGGTGCAGGACGACGCCTTGCAGTACGGCCTGGCCGAGTCGCCCGACGGGCACGAGGTCTACGTGAGCGAGGGCGAGTCGGGCACCGTCGGCGTCTTCCAGGTCGACGGTGCCTCGATGACGAAGACGAGCACTGTCGCGCTCGATCCGCAGGACTTCCCGTGGGGTCTCGCGTTCGCGCCCGACGGCCGCCATGCCCTCGTCGCCGGCTTCCGGGGCAACTCGCTCACGGTGATCGACACCACGACGCGGGCGCCGGTCGCGCGTGTCGCGACCGGTCAGTTCCCGTACACGGTCGCCGTGTCGCCCGACGGCAAGCGTGCGTACGTGTCGAACTGGGGCCTGTTCAACTCGAGCGCCTCGAAGGTGGCATCCAACGTCGACGCCGTCAGCCTCCCGCCGGTCGAGATCGGCGGGTACAACACCGACGAGTCGTCATCGGTGTGGTTCTACGACCTGACCGACCCCGCGGCGCCGAAGGTCACGGCCAAGGTGCGGATCGGCCAGGACCTCGACGGCGTGAACGTCGTCGCCGGAAGCCTGCCTTCGAGCTTGGCCGTCTCGCCCGACGGGACGACGCTCGCGGTCACCTCCTCCAACGACGACCAGGTGGTGCTGCTCGACGCGGCCACCGGAGCGGTCAAGCGCAGCATCGACCTGCGCGTGTTCGGCGCGGGCGGACCGACCGGGGCACAGCCCAATGCGTTGACGTGGGCACCCGACGGCCACGTGCTCTACGTCGCGGAGGGAGGACGGAACTCCGTTGCCGCCGTCGACCCCGTGTCGGGCGCGGTCAGCGTCCGGCTGCCGACAGGCTGGTACCCCTCCGCGGTCGCGGTCACCGGCGACGGCAACCGGCTGTTCGTGGCCAGCGCGAAGGGCTTGGGTGCCGGGGCGAACGGCGTCAACATCGAACCGCCGACCGACCAGGGCGGCAACAACCCGTCCTACATCGGGAACCTGTTGAAGGGCACGATCCAGTCGATCGACCTCCGTTCCGTGTGCGGCACCAACATCGACGCGCTCAACCAAGCGGTCGACAGCAGCAACGGCTTCGTCGCGCCAACCGCGGGCGCGGCCGCGGCCGACCCCTCGGTCCTTCCGCAGACCTTCGGGAGCGGGCCGTCATCGAAGATCAAGCACGTCGTGTTCATCCTCAAGGAGAACCGCACCTACGACCAGATCTTCGGGGACCTGGCCGGCACCGAGCGCGACAACCGCCTCGGGCTGTACACGATGCCCGTCACGCCGAACCACCACGCCGCGGCGACGGGCTTCGCCCATGGCGACAACTACTACGACGTCGGGCAAGACAGCTTCGACGGCCACTTCATCATCGACAGCGGCCACGAGAACGAGTTCGACCAGAAGGTCCACCCGACGGTGTGGAACGCGAACAAGCTCAGCCCTGAGGGCCTGTACGTCTCGGCCCCGGAGAACCTCCCCCTCGGCGGGTTCATGTGGAACAACCTCTACCGCCAGCACGTGAGCTTCCGGATCTACGGCGAAGCGACGTTCTTGCTCGGGCTCGGCCCCACGGCCCTCGTCCCGCCGAGCTCGTTCTCCACGGACCCCACGCAGCTCTTGCCCGCGGCGTACGCGTTGCAGGGGAACTTCTCGCTCACCTACCCGAGCCAGATCACGCCGAGCCGGCCGGCGTTCGGGCCCGGCAACACGGACGAAGACCGCGCCGACAGCTTCCTGCAGGACTTCCCGATCCTCGACGCGGCAGGACAGGTGCCCTCGTTCATGTTCCTCTGGATGACCGACGACCACACGCAGGGCGCGACGCCCGGAGCGCCGACGCCCGAATACGAAGTGGCACGCAACGACCATGCGATGGGGCGCATCCTCGACGGCCTCACGCACTCGAAGGCGTGGGACTCGATGGCCGTGTTCGTCACCGAAGACGACCCTCAGGACGGTCAGGACCACGTGGATGCCCACCGCACGGTCCAGCTCGTGCTGAGCCCGTACGCCAAGCGGGGCTACACGTCCGACGTGCACCACTCGAACCTCTCGACGCTCAAGACCATGGATCTCCTGCTCGGTGTGCCGCCCAACTCCACGCAAGAGGCTTCGGCGACCTCGATGTCGGACTACTTCCAGTCCACGGCGGAGACCGAGCCGCGGTTCACCGCGCTCCCGCAGCAGGTGCCGTTCGCCACGAACCCAACGGCTTCAGCGGCGGCGAACGACCAGCTGGCCCAGGCGGCGACGCTCCAGGCATCGGTGCCTGCTGGGCTCGACAAGGGCGGCCAGGACCTCCAGACCGTCCTGCGGTTGCGTCATGAAGGCGCAGCGGCCGCGGGCGAAGCCGGCGTCCCGGCGCTGACCGACGACGTCGAGCACCGCTTGGCATCCGGCTCGCCGGAGGCCCTCGCGCTCTCGAGCTCGCCCGGCGGCTCGTGCCCCCTTCTCGTCGCCGCCGGCGCGCCAGCGCCCGCGCCCGCGCCCGCGCCGGGCAACGTCGGGCCCCTCCTCCCGGCCACGGGTGCCACCATCCCTCTCAACCTCGCGCTCGCCGGGTTGGCACTCGCCCTCGTCACGATCCGCTTCGCGAGGCGAGAGGACTAGGCGCGATCCAGGATCTCGGTCGCGGCACGCTCTCCCGAACGGACGGCGCCATCGATCGCGCCGTGCGAGACGATCGACGTCTCCGTGCCTGCCCAGTGCACCCGTCCGAACGGCTCACGGAGCAGATGGCCGTAGCGGGTGAGGACACCGGGCGGCAGATGCGCCATCGAGCAACCGCGCGTCCACTCCTCCTTCCACCACGGCGTCTCGATGTAGTCGGACGGTGATGCGGCGCGCGTGCCGAACCTGGTCGTGAGGAGGTCGACCACCATGCGCCGTCGCTCGCCGGCCTCGAGCGCGTCGACGCGCTCGGCGACGTGCCCGAACGTGAACGACGCGATGACGCCGGGGTTGCCTGCGACCGGTGACGCGTCGAGGGTCACCTCGGACGCGGAGTTGGGTTCCGAGGACTGGCCGCTGAAGCCGTCGGCGCGCCAGAACGGCTCGTCGTAGACCACGAGCGTCTTCGTTTCGGGGCCAGCGACCGCCTTGCGGTACAGCGTCTCCCGGTCGTCCGGGAGCGCGGGTTCGAAGGCGATGTCGAGGACGAGCGCAGGCGGCACGGTGACGACGGCGTGGCGAGCCGACACCGCGAGGTCGCCCGCCTCGACGACGACGTGATCCGCGTGTTGCGTGATCGACCGGACCGGCGTGCTCAAGTGCACCGCGTCGCCCAAGCCGTCGGCGATCTGCTGTGCGATGGCACCAGCACCACCGTCGACGAGGTTCTCCTGCCCGCCGCCCTCGATCGAGAACAGCGTGTTGAGGCTGCCGTGCGAGTGGGCCAAGAACAGGAGGTGGAGGAACGAGGTGTCGTTCAAGTCCCCGGTGAACAGACCGCGCACCGCCATCTCGAACAGATCTCGTGCGATGGTCGTGCGGATCCCGGAGTGCTCGAGAAAGTCGGCCACGGTGCGCGAGTCCCACTCCGCAGCGCGCTTCGCGGTCCACGGGGCTTCGAGCGGGACGCGCTTGGCCATCCGGTTGACCTTCGCCTGCGCCAACGCGATGGAGATGATCGCGAGCGGGCTGATCTTCGGGATGAGCCCCGTGTAGCGACGCGTCCGTCCTTCAGCGACGAGCAGATGTGCGCCCTTCACCCACGTCTTGTACGTGGACACACCAAACTCCCGCGCCAGGCCGAAGATCGCATCGTGCTTCGGACCGAGCCATCCGCCGCCACGGTCGACCGGCGACCCGTCGGGCAGGTGCTGCGTCCAGATCCGGCCACCGATGCGGTCACGCGCTTCGAGGACCACCACCGACTTGCCCGCTTGGCTCAGCCGCAGCGCGGCGGTGAGCCCGGCGTACCCGGCGCCGATGACGCAAACGTCTGCATCGATGCGCTCCGTCATGAGGTCTCTCTCCTATCAGACACCAGGGAACGCGCGGCGAAGCTCGTCAAGCTCGGCTTCGCCGACGTTGACCGCTGGCGTGTGCTCGGGGTCGAGGCGGCCGTAGACCAAGCGGACCAAGGCCTCAGCAGGCAGCTCGAGATCGGGAGCTCCCGCGTCGTCGTCTGGTGTGAGCGAGACACCATCGGCCGCGAGGGCGATCACGTAGTGGCGGTCAGGCGCGGTGGTGCGTACGCGCAGCTGCTTGGCTGACGCGGTCGGCTTGCCGGCAAACCCGGCGATCATCGGGAGCACTTCGAGCGCCACGCCCACCCCGTCAGGTGGCAGGGTGGCGCCCGGGTCGAACACGACGGCGATGTCCCAGCTGTGCAGCACGTGTTCGTTGACTCGAAGACGGAGGAAGCCGGCGACGTCCAGGCTCAACGGCCCCATGGCGATGGTCAGGCTGGCGCGCTCGGCTTCGGTGAGCGCGTCGAGGCGCTCGACGAGGAGCCGGTCCGCCCGCAGCGCATCCGACGCTTTGGCATCCGGATCCTTGCCGTTCCACTCATCCCAGATCGGCTCCGCCTCGACCTCAGCGCCTCCCAGCGCGTGGTCGATCCGCAGGATCGCGATCTCCGCACCCGACCCGAGGTGCGAGAGGACGTCGGCGACCGTCCATTCCGAGGGATACCCCTGCGCACGGAGCTCCTCGGGCCCGAGTGACTCCACGAGGCTCCGCAGCCGCGCGACGGACGCCTCGAGCACCGACTGCTCAGCGATCACAGGAGGACCTTCGGCCCTGCCGCGGGCGGGGATGACTCGCCATGATGCACAGCATGGACGCAACGCTGGAGGAGCTCGACCGCGAGGAGTGCCTGAAGCTGGTGGGCTCGCTCAGCATCGGTCGACTCGCGGTCACGGTCGAGGAGTATGACGCGCCGCTCGTCGTGCCGGTCAACTACGTGCTCGACGGTGAGGTCGTGGTGTTCCGGTCCGGCCCTGGTTCGAAGCTCCGTGCGTTGCGAGATACGCCCGTGAGCTTCCAGGTCGATCTCATCGACCCCTTCCACCGGACGGGATGGAGCGTGCTCATCCGCGGCGTCGCGCGCGAGGCCACCGATCGAGAGGTCGAGCACCTCGTGGTCGAGACGTGGGCGCCTGGCGACAAGCACCATTGGATCCGCGTGTTGCCGACGGTGGTCACCGGCCGCACGATCCAGCTCCCGGACGTCCCGTGGGAGAGCCGCGGCTACCGCTGAGACGTGACCTTCGCCTCTACCTGGTCGTGCCGCTCCGGCTCATTGTCGACAGCACGACGACCAGGAGGTCTGCCATGAAAGCGCTCGCGTACCACGGACCCGGCCAGAAGGCTTGGGAGGAGGCGCCGAAGCCCTCGGTCCGAGAGGACACCGACGCGATCGTTCGCGTCGACGCCGTCACGATCTGCGGCACCGATCTGCACATCCTCAAGG
>JBEEGB010000179.1:0-10683 GCA_041166585.1 Acidimicrobiaceae bacterium | reverse complement strand
CCGAAGCCGTTGTCGATGCCGACGACGGTGATGCCGGCTGCGCACGATGCCAGCATCGCCAGCAGCGCGGTGACGCCCTCGAGCGAAGCTCCGTAGCCCACGCTGGTGGGCACCGCGACGACGGGCGCAGGGGTGAGGCCGCCGACGATGCTGGCGAGCGCACCCTCCATGCCGGCCACGACGACCACCGCATCGGCGTCGAACAGCTCTTCGGCGGAGGCGAGGACGCGGTGCACGCCGGCGACGCCGACGTCGGTGAGCCGGCGAGGCTCGATGCCGTGTGCCCACAAGGTGGCGGCGCACTCCTCGGCCACGGGCAGGTCGGCGGTCCCGGCCGTGGCCAGCACCACCCGTTCGGGACGCGGAGCGGAGGGACGCCACACCAGCGTCGAGCCCCGCTGCTCGCCTCCCGGGTTGCGTCCCAGGGCGGCCGCGGCCTGCTCGTCGGACGCCCGGGTGAGGAGGATCGTCTCGTGCCCTTCGCCGTCGAGCAGCTCGGCGACGATGGCCGCGCAGTGCTCCGGTGTCTTGCCGGGTCCGTACACCGCCTCGGCCATCCCCTGGCGCAGGCCGCGGTGGTGGTCGACCCTGGCGAAGCCCAGGTCCGCGAACGGGAGGCGGCGCAGCTCGGCGAGCGCGTCGTCAGGCGAGCGTGCGCCGCTGCGCACGTCGAGGAGCATTTGGCGAAGGGTGCCCTCGTCCATCTCACCTATCCTGCTCGCTCGTGAGCGCTCCCGTCGCACCCCGACGGGTCGGCTACCTCGGCCCCCCGGGCACCTTCTCCGAGCAGGCTCTGCTCACCCAGCCCGACCTGGCCGCCGCCGACCTGGTCGACTTCCCCTCGATCACCGATGTGATCGATGGCATCGCCTCCGGCGAGGTCGACATCGGCATCGTCCCGGTGGAGAACGCGATCGAGGGTGCGGTGAACGTCACGCTCGACACGTTGGCGTTCGACGTCGACCTGCTGATCCAGCGCGAGATCGTGATCTCGGTGCAGATGGACCTGCTGGGGCTGCCCGGAACGGTGCTGGCGGACGTCGTGCGCGTGATCTCGATCCCCGTCGCCACCGCGCAGTGCCGCACCTACCTGCACGCCGAGCTGCCGACCGCGGTGCACGTCGCCTCGAACTCGACGGCCGAGGCGGCGCGCATGGTGGCGGAGGCCGGCGACCCGCACGGCGTCGCCATCGGCCCCGAGCTGGCGGCCAAGGTGTACGGCCTCGAGGTGCTGGCGACCGACATCGAGGACCACCCCGAGAACCAGACGCGGTTCGCGCTCGTGGGGCGCGAAGGCGTGCCCGCGCCCACGGGGCACGACAAGACCTCGATCGTCGTCTTCCAGAAGGCCGACCAGCCCGGCAGCCTGCTCGCCATCCTCCAGGAGTTCGCGGCCAGGGCGGTCAACCTCACCAACCTGCACTCGCGGCCGACGAAGAAGGCGCTGGGCGACTACTGCTTCTTCATCGACCTCGAGGGTCACATCTCCGATGAGCTCGTCGCCGATTGCCTTCGCGACCTCAAGAGCAAGCAGGCCGACGTGAAGTTCCTCGGCTCCTACCCGGCCATCGGCGCGCACGGCGAGTCGGTGCGGCGGGAGGCCGAGGCGTCATGGCGCGCTGCCGACGAGTGGCTCGCAAGCCTCCGCGCCCAGGTCCCCCCCGGCCGCTGACCCGACCGAGCGTCCACTGTGGACGCTGAGCCGTGCTGAGCGGGATGCGAGCGTCCACAGTGGACAGGGGGTTGCGTTCTGTGGGCTCTGAGCCGTGAAGATCACGGTTGAACGTCCCCAGAGTGCGAGCGCGAATTGTCCGCGGAGCGGGAGGGATTCGAACCCCCGGGCCCTTGCGAGCCGGCTGCTTTCAAGGCAGCTGCCTTCGTCCACTCGGCCACCGCTCCGTCGCCGAGGTTACGGCCCGCTGCCAGGGCAGGCGTGAAGCACTACGATCGCCGCTCCGACAGGGAGAGGTGCCCGAGTCAGGTCGAAGGGGCTTCACTGCTAATGAAGTGACGGGGTTACTCGTCCGTGGGTTCAAATCCCACCCTCTCCGCTCGTGGGGCCCGGCGCTGACCGGGCCCCTCACGCGTGACGAGCAGGCGATCTGGGAGCTGCCGTCGCGCCCGCGCGAACCTCTCGCGAGCGCTCGTGACCAAGTTCACAGATGCCCTGGATTGCATTTGGGTGACGAACTTTGCAACGGTGTTGCGCAACGAACCCATAAGGACCCGCGCTGAGAACGGCGCCGCCCCGACAATCGGAGGTGGCGCCGCCCTTGCTCGAGGCCCGCGGAGCGTGGCTGGGAACAGCCGCCGCAGGTCGAAGCGAGTGGACCAACTCAGGCCGGCACACCTGTGTCCGTCTCCCAAACCGCTGCCTTTCTTCGGCGCGCGTTCGGGCTCGGGTCCCAAAGCCGCAATCGGACCGCAAGTGCGCGTCCGGGCACCGGCCCAAAGGAGGCAGTACGAAGTGAAGTCCCGAAAGCGGTTGCGAACAGCATTGATCGGCGCCGTGATGTGCGGCGTCCTCACGCTCAGCGCGTGCGACTTGAGCGCCGGAGCCCAGTCACAGGCTCCGTCGGCGGCACAGGACGCCATCAACTTCTACTTCGGTGACATCGCCGACCAGGCCACCCGGGTGGCTCAGTGCGAGTCGTCGATGAACCCCGAGGCCGTCAGCAGCGGCGGCGGCAACTGGGGGCTGTTCCAGATCAACACCGTCCACCGGGACGACTTCGAAGCTGTCACCGGCCGGTCGTGGAACGACGTGCTCGACCCCTACGCGAACACCGCCTACGCCGTGCACCTCTACAACGTGTCCGGTGGCTGGGGCCCCTGGGGTTGCAGGCGAGCCGCCTGATCGCTCCCTGAGAGCGGACCGCTGAGGCCCCGGGCAGGGTCCATCCCGCCCGGGGCCAACAGCCGGTAGATCGTGAAGAAGCGCTCGAGCGCGAGGACGCCACCACGCCACCTCGGGGTTGCCCGTACGACGCAAGGGGCTGGAGCCGTCACGCGGTGCTCCGCTAAGTTGACCCCTCCGAACCAAGCGCTCGTAGCTCAATTGGATAGAGCACCTGACTACGGATCAGGAGGTTGGGGGTTCGAGTCCCTCCGAGCGCGCAACTACGTGGTCGCGTGATGCTCCTGCCGGCCCGCCGGGCGGAGACTGGCGGCATGGCACTTGCTGGAGAGGTCGGCGCGTACCCGGCGTTCACGGTCTCGCGCGACGCGACCGTGGTCAGAGCCGCGGAGGAGATGCGTGACAAGGAGATCGGTGACGTCATCGTCGTTGATGTGGAGGACAAGGTCGTCGGCGTCGTGACCGACCGCGATCTGGCGGTGCGGGTGATCGCGGCCCACCGCGATCCCGAGGTGACGAAGGTCGAAGAGGTGATGACGCCGGACCCGATCACGGTCGCGGCGCTCGACCCCGTCGAGGAGGCCGAACGCTTGATGCGTCAGCACCTCGTGCATCGGCTCCCTGTCGTCGACCGCGACCGCAAGCCCCTCGGCGTCGTCTCGCTGGAGGACCTCGCCGCGTCGGGCTACATCGCGGACAGTGAGCTGCGGTCGGTCATGAAGTCGATCGCCCGTGCCTACCAGCTGCGGTCGCTCGCCATCCCCTGACCGTTCGCTGGCCTCGCCCACGTCCGATGGGGAACCACGCGCTCGCGGGATGCGCGTCACCTGCCGTCGCGCGACGATCGATCGGCTCGAAGGAGGACGCCCATGTCCACGCCGCGGTCGCCTGCAGCCGATGATGACGACGAAATGATCGACGGTGACAACCCCCGCACGTTCGCTCACGAGGGGCGCGGCGAAGAGATCGACCCGGCGGTCTCCGAGGAGGAGTGGACCGACCGCTCACGCGATCAGCTCGGTGAGGCGGCCGACGTCGATGATCCTGTCGAGGCCCTCGAGGAAGGTGTGCTGTGGGCCGCGACAGAAGCGGGGCCGTTCTCCGACGCAACGGAGCTCGCTGACGAGGCAGCGCCGCTTTCGCCCGAAGAGGCCGCCCTGGTCGAGCGGCTCGGCGTCAGCCCGGACAACGAAGATCTGACCGTCGGGCTCCCGGCGGGCACAGACCTCGACCTCGGTGCGGCCTCGCTGGATGATCTCGTCGAGGCCGAGCTCGTGGCCATCGACGAGGGCGACCCCGAGACAGCGGCGATCCTGGCCGACGAGCTCGAAAGGTTGCGACGGGCTGGCTCGTGACGGAGGCGTTGCGCAGGACCGTCTTCGTCGATGGGAACAACGTGATGGGTGCTGCCGTCGCGGGTTGGTGGCGCGATCCACCGGCCGCGGTGATGCGGTTGTTCAAGCGATTGCAGTGCTACCAAGCGGCCACCGGTGATGAGGTCGTCCTGGTGCTCGACGTGCCTCATCCCGACCTCGACGAGGCCGACCACGACGGTGTCGCCGTGCGCTACGCGACGCGGCGTGGTCGCGATGCGGCCGACGAGCGAATCCTCGAGCTGCTCGACGAGGGTGCGCCGGGTCCCGTGCAGGTCATCACGTCCGACCGAGCGCTCGCCGACGGCGCCCGCCAGCGCGGTGCCAGCGTCACCGGCGCGGGTGCGTTCTTGCGGCGCCTGCACGACACCGCCTGCTGAGCTGGGTCGTGCGTCGATCAGTCCAGCGCATGGCGGGCAGTGGTTCTCGGTTCGCGGTCTCACCAACTTCTTGGGCTACATCGCCTGGAGCATCTGGATGGTTGCGTTCGGGATCTCGCTCCTGCGACACACTGGGGCCCAT
Organism: Acidimicrobiaceae bacterium; assembly: GCA_041166585.1. Taxonomy (GTDB): domain Bacteria; phylum Actinomycetota; class Acidimicrobiia; order Acidimicrobiales; family JACDCH01; genus JBEEGB01. Next base: position 5,931 of record JBEEGB010000179.1, on the reverse strand, counting down.
GCGGATCCGCGATGAGATCTGGCCCTCTTCGTGTTCAGGACAGCGTCGGCAGATGCTCGGGGAGGACGGTGGTGAGGAGGGCTACGAGTGCGCGGAGCTCGTCAGCTCGCCCTCCGTCGCCCACGTCCGCCTCGCGAAGGCGGGATAGAGGGTCCCGCGGTCGGAGCGATGGGCGTCAAGATCGGTGCGACCTTCGCGGTTGCGCTCCCTGCCGTGCTGATGCGCGTCATGGGCGTCCACCCCAGCCCGGAGATCGCGGTGATCGTGTTCGGCTCTGCCGTCGTCGCCACCGCGTTCTTGTTGGCGTGGGGTGCTGAGGCGGCCCAGCTCGACATCTCCGGCAGCCTGGCGATGGCGGTGCTGGCGCTGATCGCCGTGCTCCCGGAGTACGCGGTCGACCTGTACTTCTCCTACACCGCCGGGAGCGATCCATCGCGAACCCAGTTCGCCGCCGCGAACATGACCGGGTCGAACCGCTTGCTCATCGGGATCGGCTGGCCGCTCGTCGCCTTCGTGGCCTTCGCCGCTTACCGGCGCCGTGGCAGGGAGGACGGGACCGACACGTTGCAATCGGTCTCGCCCGACGAGGTTCGCATGGCGCCCGTGCGTCGGATCGAGGTCGGGTTCCTCGCCATCGCCTCGGCCTACGCGTTCATCGTGCCGTTCACCCACACCCTCGCCTGGTACGACTCGGTCGTGCTGCTGAGCCTGTTCGGCTTGTACCTGTGGCGGGTCGCCAAGGAGGAGCAGACCGAGCCGCAGCTGATCGGTGTGTCGGCCGCGTTGGGCGCGTTGCCGCAGCGCCGGCGCCGCGTGGTCGTGCCCGTGCTTTTCCTCGCGGCGGCGGCGATCGTGCTGGCGTCCGCCGAGCCGTTCGCCAACGGGTTGGTGGACACGGGAGCCCGACTGGGCGTGGACCAGTTCCTGCTCGTGCAGTGGCTTGCGCCGCTCGCGTCGGAAGCCCCCGAGCTGATCGTCGCCTCACTGTTCGCGTGGCGGCTCCGTGCCGGCGACGCGCTCGGAACGCTGCTGTCGTCCAAGGTGAACCAGTGGACGCTGCTCGTCGGCAGCCTGCCTCTCGCCTATCTCGTCGGCGGTGGGAGACACGGCTTGCAGCTCGACGCTCGTCAGACCGAGGAGTTCTTCCTCACCTCGGCCCAGGCGCTTCTGGCGCTGGCGGTGATCATCGACCTGCGCTTCAGCCGGCGGGAGGCGACGGCGTTGCTGGCGTTGTTCCTGCTGCAGTTCCCCTTCTCGTCCACGACCGTGCGAACGGCGTTCTCGGCCGTCTACATGATCGCCGCGATCGCCCTCCTCGTTCATCGCCGGCGCCAGCTCCCTCTCGTGGCGCGCACGCTGTGGTGGACGAGAGCGCCGTCGGGCAGGCCGACCGCCTGAGCTCGCGCTACGAGTGCTGGCCCGGGAACACGTCGTCTTCTGACTTGTGCCACACGGGGTGGTCGCCTGCGGTCTCGACGTTGAAGCCGTACTCGTACACCAGCGCGCCGCCGAAGGTGGCGCCGAGCGACACCAGCGCCGCGATGATCACTGAGAGCACGGCGATGCCACCCGGGGTGACGAGCTCGGTGTTGTAGCCGTTGAGCCGCCAGGCGACGTCAGCCAACGCGAGCACGGTGACGGTGATCATGATCGTGGCGTGCGTGTTGATCGTCCGCCTGGCCTGGGTGCCGGCCTCAGACGACGTCCACGCGTCCCACAGCCCGGTCAGTGCGGCGAACACGGAGACAGCGGCTCCGCCGATGAACGTGTAGGTGCCGGCGTGCCACAGCTCTCGTGCCCAGGTGTGATCGGCACCGCCGACCGCGGACGCGACGTCGAAGACCGCGGCGAGGACGTAGGCCACGATCGGGAAGTCGGTCAGCGGCGGGTGCAGCGGCTTGCCTGACCATCCTCGCAGGCCTTTGAACGTGCGTCCCTTGAGGGTCAATGTGGGCCGGACCGAGAACTTCCTCACGGTGCCTCCTTGCAGGGCGACTGCTCGTGGATGTGATCTTGCTACCGGTTGATGCCAGCGAGCGCGAAGAACTCCTGTCGGGATCTGGCGTCGTCGCGCAGCAGGCCGTGCAGGGCTGAGGTGACGGTGCTCGTGCCATGAGCCCGGACGCCCCGCAGTGACATGCAAAGGTGCTCAGCCTCGAGGACGACGCCCACACCCCTGGGATCGAGGTGCTCGTCGAGCCAGTTCGCGACCTGCTGGGTCAGGCGTTCCTGCACCTGCAGCCGGCGGGCGAACAGCTCCACGACGCGGGCGAGCTTCGACAAACCGAGGATGCGACCGGCAGGGAGGTAGCCGACGTGAGCGACGCCTTGGAACGGCAACAGGTGGTGCTCGCACAGCGATTGGAACGGGATGTCGCGCGCCAACACCAGCTCGTCGTAGCCCTCGTCGTTGGGGAACGTGGTGAGGTCGAAGGGCCGGGGCGTCAACATCTCCGCGTAGGCGCGGGCGACGCGCAGCGGCGTCTCTGCCAGGCGCGCGGTGGACGGATCCTGGCCCAGCGCGACGATCAGGTCGGAGACGGCGTTGGCCGCTGCAGCGAGGTCGATCTCGTCGCCGCCGTGCACCACTCGGAGGTCGGCCCTCGGTTGCTCCATCGTCGTTGCCATGCCTGTGGTCTCGCTGTCTATCGGAGAGTAGAGTGCACGTTAGAACGGGGGGCGAGTTTCGTCAACTGATGTGTCCGATAGAAGGGTCGGTGGCAGTTCGTGCTCAGCTATGGCTTCTCGGAGGTGCTGGCGTGACGGGCGACCGCCTCGAGGCGCGTCTGGCGGCGATCGCGGCGCTGGCTGAGCCAGCCCGTCGCTTGCTGTACCGCTACGTCGCGGCGCAGACGCAGCCCGTGAGCCGTGACCAGGCCGCCGCGGGTGTGGGCGTCCCGCACCATGTGGCCAAGTTCCACCTGGACCGCCTCGTCGACGATGGGCTCCTGTCCGCGGACTACAGCCGTCCACCCGGGCGCGGAGGACCCGGCGCCGGTCGTCCCGCGAAGCTCTACCAGCGAGCTGACGTCGATCTCGAGGTCAGCGTGCCCGACCGCCGCTACGACTTGGCGGGACGGCTGTTGGCCAGCGCAGTCGCCCGGGCCGCGCGCGAAGAGCGGCCCGCCGTCGAGACGTTGCGTGATGTCGCGATCGAGGCGGGGAGGGACCGTGGCGCCGCGGCCCGCGAAAGGCTGGACCGCCGACCCCGACGCGCGGAGGTGTGTGCGGCCGTCCTCGACGCGCTCGCCGACGAGGGCTACGAGCCGTGTCTCGAGGGCGGGGACGTCACGCTCGTGAACTGTCCGTTCGATGCGCTCGCCCGCGTCGAGACCGAGCTCGTGTGCGGGATGAACCTCGCCTACTGCGAAGGCCTGATCGAAGGCGTCGGCAAGGTCCCGATGGAGGCTGTGCTCGACCCGGCCCCCGGTAGATGCTGCGTACGTCTCAACGAGCGTTGAGTCGCATGGTGCTACCGATCGCCGCCCGTTCGGGTCTCTTCTTCGTGTAGCAGCTCGGCGAGCTCGGCCTCGATGGTCTCTGCCGACTCACCCTCGACGTGGAGGCGGGGAAGCCGCCGGTCGAGCCAGCCCGGCAGCCACCAGTTGGCGTCGCCGAGCAGCTCCATCGTCGCGGGGACGAGCACCATGCGCACGATGGTGGCGTCGACGAAGATCGCGGTCGCAAGGCCGACGCCCATCATCTTCAAGAAGACCTGATCGGCCAGGACGAACGCGAGGAAGACCGAGATCATGATCGCCGCTGCCGCGGTGATGACCCGGGCGGTGTGCGCCAGACCGTCGGCGACGGCGCTGGCGTTGTCCCCGGTCCGTGCGTACTCCTCCCGGATGCGTGACAGGAGGAAGACCTCGTAGTCCATCGACAAGCCGAAGAGGATGGCGAACATCATCATCGGGATGAAGCTCGGGATCGGCACCGGATCGTGGATGCCGACGAGACCGCCGAGCCAACCGCCTTGCACCACCATCGCCACCACCCCGTAGGCCGCGGCCACGGACAGGAGGTTCATGATCGCGGCCTTGAGCGGCACGAGCAGCGAGCGGAACACGACGAGCAGCAGCAGGAACGACAGCACGATCACCGCCCCGATGAACACGCCGAGGCGGTTGGCGACGTAGCTGGTGGCGTCCACGCTCGCGCCGGTGGAACCACCGACGAACACGGTGACGTCGGTTCCGGCGGTGGCGCTCGGCAGGACGTCCTTGCGCAACCGCTTCACGAGGTCCTGGGTCTCCTGCGCCTGTGGTGACGACTTCGGATACGCCACCAGCAGGGCGACCTTGCCGTCGGGGCTCGGGATGGGGGGGCTCACGAACGCCACGTTCGGGTCCGCGCCCACCGCGGCGGCGACCGGAGCCACGGCGCTGAGCGGGTCCGTCGCGCCGGCGGTGGCGACGAGCAGCAGCGGTCCGTTGAACCCCGGGCCGAACCCCTTGCTCAGCAGGTCGTAGGCGCGGCGGGTCGTGAAGCTCTCGGGTGAGGTCCCGGAATCGGGGAACCCGAAGTGCATGTGCCGCGCCGGTGCCGCCAGCGCGATGAGCGCGACCACGCAGACGATGACGGCGGGCCACGGGTTGCGCTGCACCACGCGGCTCCAGCGATACGACAGCGAGCGGCGATCGCCGGACTCCTTGCGGTTCACGAACGGCACCCGCAGCCGGTCGATCTTGTGGCCGATGAAGCCGAGCATGGCCGGCAGCAGCGTGACCGCGGCGAGCATCACGATGAGGACCGCGGAAACCGCGCCGACCGCCAAGCCGCGCAGGAAGCCGAGGTTCATCACGAACAGTCCGAGCAACGAGATGATGACCGTGCAGCCGGCGAAGATCACGGCGCGACCAGACGTGGTGATCGCGGTGATCACCGCGGCCCGCGGCTCGAGCCCGCTGTGCAGCGCGGCTCGGTAGCGCGTGACGATGAAGAGCACGTAGTCGATCCCGACGCCGATGCCGATCATCGCCGCCACCTGCGGCGCGAAGTCAGGGACCTCGAGGACGTTGGCCAGCAGCGTGACCAGGCTCAGACCGATGCCGAGACCGATCACCGCGATCATGATCGGCAGGCCCATGGCCAGCAGCGAGCCGAAGCTGACGAGCAGGATCAGGGCTGCCACCAGGAGCCCGATGCCCTCTGAGCTGAAATCGCTCTGCTCCGCACCACCGAGCACAAAGCCCGCCAGCTCGACTTGGAGGTCCGGACGTTCGACCTTCTGGCGCAGGTCGAGGAGCGCCTTGGCGTCCGAGTTCTTGTAGTCGGACACGGTCTGGTCGAGGTGGATCGTGCCGTAGGCGATGGTGCGCGTCGGCGCCACCTGGCGCGCTCCCTCGGGCGAGAACGGTGAGACCACCGCGCTGACGTGAGGCTGCTTGCCGAATTGAGCGAGGACGTCGGCGATCTCCGCTTGCACGGCGGGGTCATCGACCGACTTGCCCTGCCGCGTCTGGAACACGACCTCGACGTCGTCGCCGGCTCGGGCGGGGAAGTTGCTCTGGAGCAGGTCCTGCGCCTTCTTGGAGTCCGAGCCGGGCGTGGTGAACGTGAAGTGGTAGCTGCCACCGAACGCGCCTGCGCCGAAGACGGCGGCGAACAGCACGGCGATCCACGCCAGCAGCACGCGCCGCCGCCGGCGGTAGGACCAATCGGCGAGACGGACGAGCAGCGTGGGACGGGACGGGGCGGTGGCCGTCGTCGAGCTCATGGGAGGGACTCCTCTGGTCGGTCTGCTCGGCACTCGAACGTAGGACGGCGGACCCACGCGGAACTCATCGTTTTCTATCGGGCCCGCGCCCCATGGGTTCCCTCTGGTGCTACGAGACCGCGAACTGAGCCTCCAGCTGGCGGTTGAGCTGGTCGGCCGGCATCGGCTTGGCGAAGAGGTAGCCCTGGAGCAGATCGCACCCGAGCGCCAAC
>JBEEGB010000178.1:0-5433 GCA_041166585.1 Acidimicrobiaceae bacterium | reverse complement strand
CGGCGGGGGCCGGGGAGCACGTACTCCTTCTTCCACCCTGACCACACGACGCACTGCCAGAGGAAGAGGGCGATCGAGACCGCGGCCACCTTTGGCCAGAGCATCGTCCAGGTGCGCCGGGCCCGGCCGATCCTCGTCTGCTCAGCGAGCTCGAGCGCATCGAGCCCAGCGAGCTCGGCCTGGAGCTGTTCACGGGTCTCGACCTCAGGCATGCCGGCGGACCTCCTGTCGAAGCTGGTCGGTGATCTGCGCCGCGAGCGCGGACACCTCGGGTGAGTCGATCCGGCGGGGCCGCTCGATGTCCACCGAGAACTCGGTGACCACACGCCCCGGGCGCGAGGACAGCAGCACGATCCGGTCAGCGAGCCGGGCCGCCTCGCGCACGTTGTGGGTGACGAACAGCACGCTGAACGAGCGGTCGGTCCACAAGCGCTCGAGCTCGTCGTGCAGCAGGTCGCGGGTCATGGCATCGAGCGCACCGAAGGGCTCGTCCATGAGCAGGACGTCGGCATCCTGTGCGAACGCGCGCGCCAGGGCCACGCGCTGACGCATGCCGCCGGACAGCTCGTGCGGCTGGCGTCCCGCGAACCCGTCGAGGTGCACGGTGTGGAGCAAGGCCTCGGCGCGCTCGCGCCGCTCACGACGTGACAGCTTGGCGCCCGGCTTCAGCCGGAGTGCCAGCTCGACGTTGCCCGTCACCGAGAGCCATGGGAACAGCGCAGCCTCCTGGAACATCAGCGCGGTGCGCCCATCGACGTCGACCCGTCCCGCGCTGGGCTCGTCGAGGCCGGCGACGAGGTTGAGCAGCGTGCTCTTCCCGCACCCGGATGCGCCGACGATGCAGACGAATTCGCCTGGGCGTACGTCGAGCCGGAGCCGGTCGAGCGCGAGCACGGCGTGGGACCCGTGCCCGTAGGCCTTGGAGACGTCGGCGACGGAGACAGCCGCGAGGCCCTCCGGTGGCGCGGTCGGGACCGACGGGGGGACGTCGGTCCCGACCGAGAACGGCGCGCGCATGAGAGTCCCGTCACGGCAGGCTTGCCATCGGCGGCGAGCACCTCGTTCACGATGGTGAGGTCGTAGATGCCCTTGAGGTCGACCGCGTCGAGGAGCTTGACCGCGACGGCGTTGTCGGCTCCCGCCTTCAGCGAGGAGGCGACGGGGTCGAGCGTGAACGTGAGGTTCTTGAACGACGCCGCGAGCACCGCGTCCTTCAGCGGCTTGCCGGTGAGCTTGTTGATGCCGTCGTTGACGATCTTCTGCGCTCCGGCGGGGTCGCTGGCGAGCAGCTTGATCGCTTCGTTCTCGCCCGTGATGAGCTCCTTCACGATGTCGGGGTGCTTGGTGAGGAACTCGGTGGCGACGATCAGCTGCGTGGTGACGAACTTCCCGTCCGGCCAGAGGGTCGCCTCGTCCACGAGCACCTTGCCGCCGCTCTCCTGCACGAGCCGGGTGACGAAGGGCTCGGGCACCCACGCGCCTTGGACGTCGCCGTTCGCGAACGCGGTGAGGGTGTCGGCGTTGGCCAGCGGTGTGATCGCGACATCACCGCCCCCGGCGGTGTCGGTAGCGAGTCCGTTGTCCTTCAGGTACTTGCGCAGCGCGACGTCCTGCGTGTTCCCGAGCTGTGGGCTGGAGACCTTCTTGCCCTTCAGGTCGGCGACGGACTTGATCTCCGGCTTCACCACGAGCGCCGCACCGCCGGAGGTCGAGCCGGCCACGATGCGGATCGCCTCGCCGCCCGACTTCGCGTAGGCGTTGATCGAGGGGCCGGGGCCGACGAAGGCTGCGTCGATGGCACCGGAGAGCAGCGCGGTGACGGCATCGGGTCCGGCGTTGAACGTCTGCGCCTTCAGCGTGTTCTGCGCCAGCGCCGTCTGGAAGAGGCCCTTCTCCACGCCGATGATCGCCGGCGCGTGGGTGATGTTCGGGAAGTAGCCGAGGCGCACCTCGGTCGGCGGCGACGTCGTGGTCGGTGCCCCCGACGCGCCCGAGGCTGCGGCGGCAGCGGTCTTCTTGGCGTCGCTGCCACAGGCGCTGAGAAGCAGGATCGCGGCCAGGCCGAGCGTGGCGGCAACGGAGATGCGGCGGTTGGGCCGGGACAAGAGCAACGGTCCTCCTCGAGTCAAGTAAGTCCACAGACTTTAGGGAGAATACAGGGCGGTCGTCAAAAGGTGACTTGTCAGGTCAGGATTGTGGGGATACCGTCAGCCCGCATGAGCGCAACGCCGAACGGCACCTGTGTCGCCGAGCTCGGCATCCCGGTCCCCCGCCGCCACCTGACCGACATCGCCGCGGGCCTCGCCTCGGTCGACCACCTCTGGCGGCCACTGCTCACCGCGGAGCTGACGGACCGCAGCAGCGTCCGGCTGCTCGCCACCGAGCGCTACGAGGCATGGCTCCTCCAATGGGACGTGGGCCATGGCGTCGAGCTGCACGACCACGGGGGCGCCGCGGGCGCGCTCGTCGTGGTCGAGGGCCGCCTCGTCGAGGTCGACGGCGTCGTGGGCTGCCCCCGTCGCAGGGTCATCTCCGCCGGCAGCACGCGCTCGTTCGGCCCCGAGCTGATCCACGACGTTCTGAACGTCGGGCCCGGCCGGGCCACCAGCATCCACGTCTACTCGCCGCCGCTGTCGTCGATGACGTTCTACGACCCGGCGACGCTGGCTCCGCTGCGGACCGATCGCGTCGTCGCGGAGACGCCGGCCCTGCTCGTCGATCCCGCCACGATCCTGCACCCCGCGCAACGCTGAGGCCCTGCGGGTCAGCTCGACTCGGACTCGGTGGACGCTCAGCCGTGAAACCCACGGCTCAAAGTCCGCAGAGCGTTCACCGCCCCGCTCTGCGGACTCTCAACCGTGAACGAGACGGCCCAGGGTCCACAGTGGGCAGGGTGTTCGGCGATGGGTGGCCGCGACTAGTTTCGCCGTCGTGCCCTCTGGCCGTCGGCTGGTCCTCGTCGCAGGCGCGCTTCTGACGCTCGCGGCATGCGAGATCCCGTCCTTCGGTGCGCCCGAACCGGCGTCGAAAGAAGGGCGTCACGTCCTGTCGTTGTGGCAGGGCTTCTTCATCGCTTCGCTCGCGGTGGGCGCGCTCGTCCTCGGGCTCATCACGTACGCGCTCATCCGCTTTCGCCGTCGTGACGACCGGATCCCGAGCCAGAAGCCGTACAACGTCACCTGGGAGATCATCTACACCGTCACGCCGATCATCGCTGTGGCGGTGCTGTTCGGGTTCAGCATCTCGACGCAGAACAAGGTGGACCGCCTCGTCGACCGGCCCGACGTGACCGTGGACGTCACCGGCTACCAGTGGGGTTGGCAGTTCGCGTACCGGGACCTCGGCGTGACGGTCAACGGCACCGGAGAGCAGCAGCTCCCTGAGCTCGTGCTCCCCGTGGACAAGACCGTCCGCTTCGTGCTGCGCACGAACGACGTCAACCACTCGTTCTGGGTGCCGGCGTTCCTCGAGAAGCGCGATCTCATCGCCGGCATCGACAACCAGATCGACATCACCCCGGACCGGACCGGCACGTTCGACGGACGCTGCGCCGAGTACTGCGGGCTCGACCACTGGCGCATGGGCTTCACGGTCACGGTGATGGACCAGGCCGGCTTCGACAGCTGGGCCAAGACCCACGGTGGTGCAACGCCGTGACGACGCTCACCGATCCGGTGGTGGTGGACGAACCCTTTGACGAGCCGCACCACTCGCGCGGCTTGCTCGCGTTCCTCACGAGCACCGATCACAAGCGCATCGGCGTCGCCTACATGGTGACGGCGTTCGTCTTCTACCTGATCGGCGGCGCGCTGGCGGAGGTGATGCGCGCGCAGCTCTACAGCCCGAACGGCACCGTGGTCACCGAGACCACCTTCAACCAGGTGTTCACGATGCACGGCAGCATCATGCTCTTCCTCTTCCTCGGGCCGTTCGCGTTCGGGATGGCGAACTACTTCGTGCCGCTGCACATCGGCGCACGAGACATGGCGTTTCCGAGGCTCAACGCGATGAGCTACTGGTTCTACCTCTTCGGTGGCATCACCATGATCGCCGGGTTCCTCACCGCCGACGGAGCCGCAGACTTCGGTTGGACGGGCTACGCGCCGCTGTCGGAGATCACGCGCTCGCCCGGCTACGGGGCCGACCTCTGGATCATGGCGGTGGTGCTCACGGGCCTGTCAGGCGTGCTGACGGCGGTGAACATCGTGGCCACCGTGTTCACCATGCGGGCGCCCGGCATGACGATGTTCCGGATGCCGGTCTTCACCTGGAACATGCTCGTCACCAGCATCCTCGTGCTGATCGCCTTCCCGGTGCTCACCAGCGCAGGCGCCATGCTCTTCGCCGATCGCCACCTCGGCGCCCACATCTTCGATCCAGGCGGTGGTGGCTCGCCCATCTTGTGGCAGCACCTGTTCTGGTTCTTCGGGCACCCCGAGGTGTACATCCTCGTGCTTCCCTACTTCGGGGTGATCACCGAGGTGCTGCCGGTGTTCTCATGGCGCCCGGTGTTCGGCTACGCGGGCATCGTCTTCGCCACCTTGGCCATCGCGTCGCTGTCCGTCGGCGTGTGGGCCCACCACATGTTCGCGACCGGCGCCGTCGAGCTGCCGTACTTCACGGGTCTGTCGATGCTCATCGCGGTGCCAACCGGGGTGAAGTTCTTCAACTGGATCGGCACGTTGTGGGGAGGCCGCATCACGTTCGGGCCGCCGATGCTCTTCGCGTGCGGCTTCCTGTTCACGTTCCTCATCGGCGGCCTGTCCGGCGTGATGCTCGCCGCCGCACCCATCGACTTCCACGTGACCGACTCGTACTTCGTGGTGGCCCACATGCACTACGTGCTGTTCGGAGGATCGGTCTTCGCGCTGTTCGCAGGCATCTACTACTGGTTCCCGAAGGTCACCGGCCGAGTGCTCGACGCTCGTCTCGGCAAGGTCCACTTCTGGATGACCCTCGTCGGCTTCCACCTCACCTTCTTCGTGCAGCACATCCTCGGCCTCGAGGGGATGCCTCGCCGCATCGCCCGCTACGTCGACGCCGACGGATGGGCCTCGCTGAACCGCCTGTCCTCGCTCGGCGCGTTCCTGCTCGGCGCGTCGACGCTGCCCTTCCTCTGGAACGTGTGGCGGACCATGAAGCGAGGCGAGCTCGCCGGCGACGACCCCTGGGGGGGCCACACCCTCGAGTGGGCGACGTCATCGCCGCCGCCGCAGCACAACTTCGAGGACGAGCTGCCACCGATCCGATCGAACCGGCCGCTGTGGGACGCGAACCACCCCGACGCCACGTCAGCTGGTGCCTCGTGACCGTGCACGAGCGCACACCGAAGCGCGACCTGCTCGTGCAATGGCGCATCTTCATCGGCATCGCGGTGTTCATGGCGGTGATCGGCGCCCTCTACTGGTTCACGAGCTACGAGGCGGCCGGCTC